>CABTWF010000001.1:0-149125 GCA_902488495.1 uncultured Streptococcus sp.
ACAGTAGGTGACCAAGCTGCTCCAACAGTAGAGAAACCTGAGTTCAAGGGTGGTGTCAATGCAGTTGAAGCCTTGGTACATGAGCTTCCAGAGTACACAGGTCCAGTAGCAACAGTAGGCGACCAAGCGGCTCCGACAGTAGAGAAACCTGAATTTAAACTTAGCACTCTAGTTTCTGATCAAGGTAAGACTCCAGATCATAAACAAGAAATTGCTAGACAAGAAACAGCTGAACAAAGCTTGCCAGCAACAGGTGAGAGCCAATCTGACACAGCCCTCTTCCTAGCAGGTGTTAGCCTAGCCCTATCTGCTCTCTTTGTAGCAAAAACAAAGAAAGACTAGTATTTAGTAAAACCTCTTAACAAGATTACGAAATCCGTTTCCTATCTTTCCCAATGAGGTTCATAGTACAGAAAAAGCCTGAGAAGACATCTTCTCAGGCTTTTGTTAAGCACATAAATGCAATAGAGCTATGAAAAAATCACCCAGAAAAATCTGGGTGATAAATGTTATGGTTGTGCTGGTTGAGGATTCTGATTTTGGTTCTGGTTTTGTTGACCAGGCGTTGTATTTGGTTGCTGGTTATTGGTATTATTGTTTGCACTATTATTCGTGCTTGGAGTAGTTGAGCTTGACTGTGCAGTTGAACTTTCTGATGTCGAGCTCGAACTTTCAGGTGTTGGGGCCTGTTGCGGAGCAGGAGCAGTCCATGCAGAACGAGCACCGTTTTTAAAGACGAACTCACCACTTCGATAGAGGCCTTCTGGCATAGTCCAGTCGCCAGGGTTGTTATCCTCAGACAGATAAGTCATCATTGAACGATAAACCTTAGCTGCAACATAGAAGCCATCGCCAACGATAGGAGTCAGGCGGTTTGAGTAACCTGTCCATACAGCCATTGAATATTTGCGAGTATAACCAACAAACATTTCGTCTGGAGCTACATAACCAGTATTTTTGATGTAGTTTTCAATTTCATCATCTGTATAGTTTGATGTACCAGTCTTACCAGCTTGAGGTAGCCAAGGGAGATAAGCACCACGACCAGTTCCGTATGCTAAGACAGTCTTCATCATTTCTGTCATCATATAGGCGGTCGTCTCTTTCATGGCACGAGTACCAGGATCAGCGTATTCTTTTGAGCTACCATCGCTAAAGACGATTTTGTTGATATACATTGGTTTATGGTAGATACCACCGTTAGCAAAAGCAGCGTAAGCAGCAGCCATTTTCTCACTACTTGCTCCGTACTTTTTGTTTGACTCAGTCGTATTACTTGAAATAGCGTTGGCATAGTGCATATCCGGATAGTCAATACCGATTCCATTTAGGAAGGTCTTTGCTCTATCCAAACCGACTTTGTTCAAGGTTTCTACAGCTGTAACATTCCGTGATTGTTGGAGCGCATATTGGATGGTGATGTTTCCAAAGTAACTTCTATCCCAGTTGTAGACTGGAGTATCCGTTCCAGGATAGTTATAAGGAACATCATGTACAATCGAAGCAGTTGAGTCGTAGATGTCATACTCCAAGGCAGGAGCATAGTCTGTGATTGGCTTCATGGTAGAACCCCAGTCACGGTTGGTTTCAACAGCTTGGTTGATTCCGAAGGAAACATTGCTTGATTGGTGACGAGAACCTAACTGAGCAATAACTTTCCCGTTTGTCACATCCACGATTGTTGAAGCCACTTGCATTTCATCATCAGGATAGTTGACATACTCGTCGGTATTGTAGATATCCCAGAGATGTTGTTGAACTTTAGGATCAACGTTGGTGTAGACGTCCATACCAGTTGTTAAGAGGTTGTAGCCTGTTTCTTGTTCGACTTGATCGATTACCTCTTTAAGATAGTTGTCCATGTATGGAGGATAACTATTAGCCGATTTTAGACTTTGAAGTCCATCTGTAATCGGAGTATTAATCGCTTTTTCATATTGCTCAGCTGAAATGTAACCTTGTCCCTTCATCTCAGAGAGGACGAGATTACGACGTTCTTGAGCGGCTTCTGGATGCGAGTATGGATCATACTGGTTTGGAGCCTGAGGCATACCAGCAAGGAGAGCCAGTTGAGGAATACTTAAATCTTTGAGATCCTTGCCATAGTAACTTTGGGCAGCTGTCTGCATTCCGTAATTACCGTTTGACATGTAAACCTTGTTGATATAGTAGGTCAAGATCTCTTGTTTAGTCGCTTTTTGTTCTAGCTGGACGGCTAACCAAGCTTCCTGAGCCTTACGAGAAAGAGTTTGATCAGAAGTTGACGTAGAGAAATAGGTTAACTTGATCAACTGCTGTGTCAAGGTGGAAGCTCCTTGCAGACCTCCACCACCACGAAGGTTTCGGAGGGTAGCACCTAGGATACGGATCGTGTCGATTCCTCGGTGATTAAAGAACCGATGGTCCTCAATCGAAACAATAGCGTTGACCAAATCGGTCGGGATTTCGTTTGCTTGGGCATTGACCCGACGTTCCGATCCAAGATCAGCGATAAGTTCATCATTGCTATCATAGATCTTACTTGACGTTGTAGCGACTAGTTTACTTTCAGAAAGTTCTGGAGCCTTGCTAACATAGTAGAGGAAGAGACCTCCACCAAGCATTACAGCTGCGATAAATACAGTTAAGAGACTGATACTGACATACTTAGCTATTCGCAGAAAAGTTTGTTTGTTCATCTTGTTTTACCACCTAGTAAATGTTCTTTGATAATGTCGAGGTAGGGAATTTGAGGAAAGGCACCAGGCTCAATCCTATATCCATTTTCTCGAATATATCCAAGTGGCATTGACTTCTGTCCCTTATCTTGATGATAGAAACGGATGAGGTCAATAGCCGGCAATAAGTAGGTTTCTTGCTGAGAAGAAAAGTGAAGGAGTACAAAGCAGATTCCTTGCTGGGCAAGGACTTGTTCCATATGCTGGATCTGATGGAGATGAAAATTCTTCATCGGTATCGCATGTTTTTGCCTGGTTTCCTTTGCTTCAAAGTCGATGTAGTATCCATCATAAACCCCTGAATAGTCAGTAGTTGAGGCTTGTCTAAAGTAGGCTTCAACGATCTTGGCTCGACTTCGTTGGGGATAGTCGACATGTACGATTTGGATGGGAGTCGGTTTCTTGTGAATAACAGCTAACCCATGCGACAAATAGTAGTCGTTCGTAGCATTGATCATCTTTTCAAAAGACATTCCCCGATTTGCGAAATTTTTAGTTTGTGACAGGAGTGCTTGCCTCTTTTGAGATGAAATTTTATGTGGATAGTTGACCATAATTCTCCTTATTGGTACAATAACATCACTCTATTATATCATAAATTTACAAAGAAAGGGTTAAAAATGACATCAGCCTTGATTTTAGGCTATTCAGCCTTCGACCTTGGTCTCTTTAATGACAAGGATATTCGCGTTGATATTATCAAAACAGCCATTCGGAGAGACCTGGAACGTCTAGCAGAGGATGGGGTGACCTGGCTTGTCTTTACAGGGACTTTGGGCTTTGAGTACTGGGCGCTTCAGGTAGCGAAAGACATGAAAGCAGACTATGGATTTCAGCTGGCGACCATTTTTGATTTTGAAACCCATGGCAGTAATTGGAATGAAGCAAATCAAGCGAAATTGAGTGAGTTCAAGCAAGTTGATTTTGTCAAATACGCCTATCCACAATATGAGCACAAGGGACAATTACGCGATTATCAGAAATTTCTGCTGGAGAATACAGATACTTGTTACCTTTTTTACGACGAAGAAAACGAAACCAAGTTACGATATTTTTACCAAATGATGAAAAATCAAGCGGACTATGTTACAAGAAGATTAACATTTGAGGACTTGAATGAAATAGTAGAAAATTTTTCTGAAAAGTAAGCCTTTGACCTTGATTTTTACTTGTCTTTTTTTATATAATAATACTAGCAACCCAGAATGGAGAGAGACATGGCAAGTATTATATTTTCAGCGAAAGATATTTTTGAACAAGAATTTGGACGTGAAGTACGTGGATACAGCAAAGCAGAGGTAGATGAATTCCTAGACGATGTGATTAAGGATTATGAAACCTACGCAGCTTTGGTCAAATCCCTTCGTCAAGAGATTGCTGATTTGAAGGAAGAATTATCTCATAAACCACAGGTAGCTCCAACTCAACCAGACTCTATTGAAGTAACGGCTTCTACTTCAATGACAAACTTTGATATTTTGAAACGCTTAAATCGTCTCGAAAAAGAAGTATTTGGTAAGCAAATCTTAGACAACCAAGATTTATAATTGACTAAGGAATGAGTGCAATTTTTGGATAATCGCGTGAAGAGGTTCTCTTTTCATGAGGAAAGTCCATGCTAGCACAGGCTGTGATGCCTGTAGTGTTTGTGCTAGGCGAATCCATAAGCCTAGGGACGAGAAATCGTTACGGCAGTCGAAATGGCTAAGTCTTCGGATAGGTCAGAATAGGCTTGAAAGTGCCACAGTGACGGAGTCTTTCTGGAAACAGAGAGAGTGGAACGCGGTAAACCCCTCAAGCTAGCAACCCAAATTTTGGTCGGGGCATGGAGTGCACGGAAACGAACGTAGTACTCTGACTGCTAGCAGCTTTATGCTGTTAGCGGTAGACAGATGATTATCGAAGGAAGTGGTCCTAGTCACTTCTGGAACAAAACATGGCTTATAGAAAATTGCATATAGGTTGGGGCTGAGAAATCTTTCTCAACCTCATTTTTTAAAGTGAACAAGAGAAAGGTCTTGCAAGACTAGAAATGAAAGAACAATTTAATTTAATCGCAACTGCTGCTGCGGGCCTTGAGGCTGTCGTTGGACGTGAGGTGCGAGACCTTGGTTATGATTGCCAGGTTGAAAATGGGCGTGTCCGCTTCCAAGGAGATGTGAAGGCAATCATCGAGACCAACCTTTGGCTTCGCGCAGCGGATCGCATCAAGATTGTAGTCGGAAGTTTTCCTGCTAAGACTTTTGAAGAGCTTTTTCAAGGTGTTTTTGCTCTAGATTGGGAAAACTATCTCCCGCTAGGAGCACGTTTCCCGATATCAAAGGCAAAATGTGTGAAGTCTAAACTTCATAACGAGCCTAGTGTTCAGGCTATTTCTAAGAAGGCTGTTGTGAAGAAATTACAAAAACACTATGCCCGCCCAGAAGGAGTTCCCTTGATGGAAACGGGTCCCGAGTTTAAGATTGAGGTATCTATCCTGAAAGATGTGGCAACGGTCATGATTGACACGACAGGATCCAGTCTCTTTAAACGTGGTTATCGTACGGAAAAGGGTGGAGCGCCGATCAAGGAAAATATGGCAGCGGCCATTTTACAACTATCTAACTGGTATCCAGACAAGCCCTTGATTGATCCGACTTGTGGTTCAGGAACTTTCTGTATCGAGGCGGCTATGATTGCTAGAAAGATGGCTCCAGGACTTCGCCGTTCCTTTGCTTTTGAGGAATGGAACTGGGTCAGCGATCGATTAATCCAGGAGGTTCGCACAGAGGCGGCTAAGAAAATTGATCGTGAACTTGAGCTGAACATTATGGGCTGTGATATTGATGCTCGCATGGTGGAGATTGCCAAGGCAAATGCCCAAGCAGCAGGCGTCGCAGGTGATATCACCTTTAAGCAAATGCGGGTACAGGACTTGCGTACAGACAAGATTAATGGCGTTATCATTTCCAATCCACCATATGGGGAACGCTTGTCTGATGATGCAGGAGTTACCAAGCTCTATGCTGAGATGGGACAAGTCTTTGCACCACTGAAAACGTGGAGTAAGTTTATCCTGACGAGTGACGAAGCTTTTGAAAGCAAGTACGGAAGTCCAGCTGATAAAAAACGAAAACTCTATAACGGGACCTTAAAAGTGGATTTGTATCAATACTTTGGTCAGCGTGTCAAACGCCAAGAGGTAAAATAGAAAGGTGAACTCATGAGTAAGAAAAGACGTGATCGTCATAAAAAAGGACATCAAGAACCACAATTCGACTTTGACGAAGCAAAAGACTTGACTGTTGGTCAAGTCATTCGTAAGAATGAAGAGGTTGAAGCAGGAGTATTGCCTGAGGACAGTATCTTAGACAAATACATCAAACAACACCGTGAAGAGATTGAAGCTGACAAGTTTGAAACTCGTCAGTTTAAAAAAGAAGAACTGGCTTCTACTCAAAACCTAGAGGAAATGATTCAAGAAGTTCGTGAATCAAGTGAACCTTCTGATCAGGTAGACGATTCAGACCTGGTTGCTGAGGAATCTATTGAAGAGATAGAAAATGAAGAGACTACTCAGTTTGTCTCACCACTTCAAGATGAAGAAAGTGCTGAAATAGAGCCTCTCGTTTTAACAGAAACAGAGCCCAAGGAAATAAATGAGGAACAAGAAGAGGAGACCTATACACCTCTATCACGTTCGGCTCAAACAGAACCTGAAACAGGCTCTAAGAAGAAAGGTGTCATCATCATTGCTTCTGTAGTAGCTGCAATTCTTGTGCTTGCTGGAACGTATTATGTCTACCGTCAAGTATCTCGTTCAAACCAAGAAATCCAGTCTTCTCAAGCAGCCTCTTCGGATGATCAAGGGACACAAACAGCTTTGAAAGACTTCAATGATCTCTATGATACTTTCTATACAGATGTTAATAAGACTGCTCTGAAAAACAGCCAGTTTGATAAATTGAGCCAACTGAAAACCTTGCTAGATAAGTTAGAAGGTAGCCGTGATTATACACTAGCTAAGTCAAGATATGATAGCCTAGCAACTCAAATCAAGGCCATTCAAGATGTTAATGCCCTCTTTGAAAGTCCAGCAATCACTGACGGTGTCTTGGATACCAATGCGAAAGTCAAAGCAGACGCTAAGTTTACAGAAATCAAGACAGGCAACACAGAACTAGACAAGCTCTTGGATAAGGCCATTAGTCTTGGTAAGAGCCAACAAACCAGTGCTTCCAGCTCAAGTTCGAGCTCTAGCACGAGTCAAGCAAGCTCAAGTTCAGCTACAGAAAGCAATGCAAACAGTACGACCCCTTCTACAAGCACTACGGCACCAGCTAGAGATACAAATGGTGGTTTGTCTGGCGATGGGGTTAATCTTCAAAGAAGTGCTAGTCGTGTACCTTACAACCAATCAGCTGTAGATGATAGCAACAACCCTGCTTGGACCTTTGCGGATGGTGTATTGGAACAAGTCCTAGCAACATCACGTGCTCGTGGCTATATCACTGGAAATCAATATATCCTAGAACGTGTCAATATCGTAAACGGAAATGGTTATTACAACCTCTATAAACCAGATGGAACCTATCTCTTCACTCTCAACTGTAAGACAGGTTACTTTGTAGGAAATGGTTCTGGTCATGCAGATGACTTGGACTACTAAGACTCCGTTACAAAATTCTTTCCTTTCATAGGTAAAAATGATAAAATAAAACATATTAAACAAGAGGAGTGTCACATGACAAAAGCTAACTTTGGTGTCGTTGGTATGGCCGTAATGGGTCGTAACCTTGCCCTAAATATCGAATCTCGTGGTTATACAGTTGCCATTTACAACCGTAGTAAAGAAAAAACAGAAGACGTAATTGCTTGCCATCCTGAAAAGAACTTTGTGCCAAGCTATGACGTGGAAAGCTTTGTAAACTCAATCGAAAAACCTCGTCGTATCATGCTGATGGTTCAAGCAGGACCTGGTACAGACGCAACTATCCAAGCTCTTCTTCCCCACCTTGACAAGGGTGATATCTTGATCGATGGAGGAAACACTTTCTACAAAGATACTATCCGTCGTAATGAAGAACTAGCAAACTCAGGGATCAACTTCATCGGTACAGGTGTTTCTGGTGGTGAAAAGGGTGCCCTTGAAGGTCCTTCTATCATGCCTGGTGGACAAAAAGAAGCCTACGAATTGGTAGCTGATGTTCTTGAAGAAATCTCTGCAAAAGCACCAGAAGATGGAAAACCATGTGTGACTTACATCGGTCCTGATGGAGCTGGTCACTATGTGAAGATGGTCCACAACGGTATCGAGTATGGTGATATGCAATTGATCGCAGAAAGCTATGACTTGATGCAACACTTGCTTGGCCTTTCTGCAGAAGACATGGCTGAAATCTTTACTGAGTGGAACAAGGGAGAGTTGGACAGCTACTTGATCGAAATCACAGCTGATATCTTGAGCCGTAAAGACGATGAAGGTCAAGATGGACCAATCGTAGACTACATCCTGGATGCTGCAGGAAACAAAGGAACTGGTAAATGGACTAGCCAATCAGCTCTTGACCTTGGTGTGCCATTGTCACTGATTACTGAGTCAGTATTTGCCCGCTACATCTCCACATACAAAGAAGAGCGTGTACATGCTAGCAAGGTCCTTCCAAAACCAGCTGATTTCAAATTTGAAGGTGACAAGGCTGAGTTGATCGAAAAGATCCGTCAAGCCCTTTACTTCTCAAAAATCATTTCATACGCACAAGGTTTTGCTCAATTGCGTGTAGCTTCTAAAGAAAACAACTGGAACTTGCCATTTGCGGACATCGCCTCTATCTGGCGTGATGGCTGTATCATCCGTTCTCGTTTCTTGCAAAAGATCACAGATGCCTACAACCGCGATGCTGATCTTGCTAACCTTCTCTTGGATGAGTACTTCTTGGATGTTACTGCCAAGTACCAACAAGCAGTGCGCGATATCGTAGCTCTTGCTGTTCAAGCTGGTGTACCAGTGCCAACTTTCTCAGCAGCTATTACTTACTTTGATAGCTACCGTTCAGCAGACCTTCCTGCTAACTTGATCCAAGCGCAACGTGACTACTTTGGTGCCCACACTTACCAACGTAAAGACAAAGAAGGAACATTCCACTACTCTTGGTATGACGAAAAATAAGTAGGTCTGCCATGGGGAAACGGATTTTATTACTTGAGAAAGAACGAAATCTCGCTCATTTTCTCAGTCTGGAACTCCAAAAAGAGCAATACCGTGTTGATCTGGTCGAGGAGGGGCAAAAAGCCCTTTCCATGGCTCTCCAGACAGATTATGACTTGATTTTACTGAATGCTCGTCTGGGGAATATGACGGCCCAGGATTTTGCAGAGAGGCTGAGTCGGACAAAACCTGCCTCAGTGATTATGGTCTTGGACCATCGCGAAGAATTGCAAGACCAGATTGAGACAATCCAGCGCTTCGCCGTTTCTTACATCTATAAGCCAGTGATTATTGATCAGCTGGTGGCTCGTATTTCAGCGATTTTCCGAGGTCGGGACTTTATCGACCAACACTGTAGTCAGATGAAGGTCCCAACGTCTTACCGCAATTTGCGTATGGATGTAGAACATCATACCGTTTATCGTGGCGAGGAGATGATTGCTCTGACGCGCCGTGAGTATGACCTTTTGGCCACTCTCATGGGAAGCAAGAAGGTCTTGACTCGTGAGCAGTTGTTGGAAAGTGTTTGGAAGTACGAAAGTGCGACAGAAACCAATATCGTGGATGTTTATATCCGTTATCTACGTAGCAAGCTTGATGTAAAAGGTCAAAAAAGCTACATTAAAACCGTGCGTGGTGTTGGGTACACCATGCAAGAATAGAAAAGCAGTTGCAGTTGTGTAACTGCTTTTTTGAGCAATTTCTATATATTGACATACAATAAAGTCTTTGCTACAATCAGTTATGGAGGAAAGATCTAATGAAAATAGTAAAAAAAATAATGCAAGTTGGACTGACAGTCTTTTTCTTTGCTTTGCTAGTGACAAGCACCGTCTTTGCGGATGATGCTGATTCAGAAGGCTGGCAATTTGTCCAAGAAAATGGTAGAACCTACTATAAAAAGGGTGAGATCAAAGAAACCTACTGGCGAGTGATTGATGGGAAGACCTATTATTTTGATCCTTTATCTGGAGAGATGGTTGTCGGCTGGCAGTATATACCTGCTCCACACAAAGGGGTTACGATTGGTCCTTCTCCAAGACAAGAGATTGCTTTTAGACCAGATTGGTTTTACTTTGGTCAAGATGGGGTACTACAAGAATTTGTTGGCAAGCAAGTGTTAGAAGCAAAAACTGCTACAAACACCAACAAACATCATGGGGAACAATATGATAGCCCAGCAGAGAAACGAGTCTATTATTTTGAAGATCAGCGTAGTTATCACACTTTAAAAACTGGTTGGGTTCATGATGAGGGACGCTGGTATTATTTGCAGAAGGATGGTGGCTTTGATTCTCGCATCAACAGATTGACTGTTGGGGAGCTCGCACGTGGCTGGATAAACGATGATTCAACTTGGTACTATCTAGATCCAACAACTGCTATAATGCAAACTGGTTGGAAACAACTTGGCAATAAGTGGTACTATCTCCGTTCATCAGGAACCATGGCAACTGGTTGGTATCAGGAAGGCTCCACTTGGTATTATTTAGATGAACCAAATGGCGATATGAAAACGGGCTGGCAATACCTTGGGAACAAGTGGTACTACCTCCGTTCATCAGGATCTATGGCGACTGGCTGGTATCAGGAAGGTTCGACTTGGTATTATCTACATGCAAGTAATGGCGATATGAAGATAGGCTGGTTCCAGGTTAATGGTAAATGGTACTACACATATAGTTCAGGTGCTTTAGCAGTGAATACAACTGTAGAAGGCTATTCTGTCAACTATAATGGCGAATGGGTCCAATAATGAAAGAGGCGATTGTGAAGGAAACAATCGCTTTTTTTGTGAAAATATAATAAAATAGATAGGAGAAAATACTACTGTATGAAATGAGACGGTCTTTCCGTCTGGTTAAAGGAAAACATGACAAAAAAAGTTGGTGTCGGTCAGGCACATAGTAAGATTATTTTAATAGGGGAGCATGCGGTCGTATACGGCTATCCTGCCATTTCCTTGCCTCTTTTGGAAGTGGAGGTGACTTGTAAGGTAGTCCCTGCTGAAAGCCCGTGGCGTCTCTATGAGGAGGACACCCTGTCCATGGCGGTTTATGCTTCGCTGGAGTATTTGGATATCAAAGAAGCCTGCATTCGATGTGTGATTGACTCGGCTATCCCTGAAAAACGGGGAATGGGTTCGTCAGCTGCTATCAGCATAGCAGCCATTCGTGCGGTATTTGACTACTATCAAGCCGACCTGCCTCACGATGTGCTAGAAATCTTGGTCAATCGGGCTGAGATGATTGCCCATATGAATCCGAGCGGGTTGGATGCCAAGACCTGTCTCAGTGACCAGCCCATTCGCTTTATCAAGAATGTTGGTTTTACAGAACTTGAGATGAACCTATCTGCCTATTTGGTGATTGCAGATACGGGTGTGTATGGCCACACTCGTGAAGCCATCCAAGTGGTTCAAAGCAAGGGCAAGGATGCCCTACCGTTTTTGCATGCCTTGGGAGAATTGACCCAGCAAGCAGAAGATGCGATTAGAAGAAAAGATACTGAGGGACTGGGACAAATCCTCAGTCAGGCACATTTACATCTAAAAGAAATTGGTGTCAGCAGCCCTGAGGCAGATTCCCTCGTTGAAACGGCTCTGAGCTACGGAGCTCTGGGTGCCAAGATGAGTGGTGGTGGACTTGGGGGCTGTATTATCGCCTTGGTAGCTAATCTGGACCAAGCGCAAGAACTAGCAAAACGATTAGAAGAGAAAGGAGCTGTTCAGACATGGATCGAAAGCCTGTAACAGTACGTTCCTACGCAAATATTGCCATTATCAAATATTGGGGAAAGAAAAAAGAAAAAGAGATGGTTCCTGCTACTAGTAGCATCTCTCTGACTTTGGAAAACATGTATACAGAGACGACCTTGTCGCCTTTACCGACGGATGCGACTGCTGATGCCTTTTATATCAATGGTCAGCTTCAGAGTGAGGCTGAGCATGCTAAAATGAGCAAAATCATTGACCGTTACCGCCCAGAAGATGAGGGCTTTGTCCGTATTGATACCCAAAACAACATGCCGACTGCGGCTGGCTTGTCCTCTAGTTCTAGTGGTTTGTCCGCCTTGGTCAAGGCATGCAATGCTTATTTCCAGCTTGGTTTGAATCGGAGTCAGTTGGCGCAGGAGGCTAAGTTTGCTTCAGGTTCATCCTCTCGCAGTTTTTATGGACCACTCGGTGCTTGGGACAAGGATAGTGGGAAAATCTACCCTGTAGAGACAGACTTGAAACTAGCTATGATTATGTTGGTGCTAGAGGATAAGAAAAAACCAATTTCTAGCCGTGATGGGATGAAACTCTGTGTGGAAACCTCGACGACTTTTGACGACTGGGTGCGCCAGTCTGAGAAAGATTATCAAGATATGCTGCTTTATCTCAAAGAGAATAACTTTGCAAAGGTTGGGGAATTAACGGAGAAAAATGCCCTAGCTATGCACGCTACGACCAAGACTGCTAGTCCAGCCTTTTCTTATCTAACGGATGCTTCCTATGAAGCCATGGACTTTGTTCGCCAGCTTCGTGAGCAAGGGGAAGCCTGCTACTTTACCATGGATGCCGGTCCCAATGTCAAGGTCCTCTGTCAAGAGAAAGATTTGGATCATCTATCAGAAATCTTCGGTCAACGTTACCGCCTGATTGTGTCAAAAACAAAGGATTTGAGCCAAGATGATTGCTGTTAAAACGTGCGGGAAACTCTATTGGGCGGGTGAGTATGCTATTCTAGAGCCAGGGCAGTTAGCCTTGATAAAAGCTATCCCCATCTATATGAAGGCTGAGATTGCCTTTTCTGACAGCTACCGTATCTACTCAGATCTGTTTGATTTCGCAGTGGACTTGACGCCAAATCCTGACTACAGCTTGATTCAAGAAACGATTGCTCTAGTGGAAGATTTCCTCATTTATCGTGGGCAAGCCTTGCGACCTTTTTCCTTGGAAATTCGTGGAAAAATGGAACGGGAAGGCAAAAAGTTTGGTCTGGGTTCTAGTGGTAGCGTCGTTGTCTTGGTGATCAAGGCCCTGCTGGCTCAATATGATATTACGGTTGATCCGGAACACTTGTTCAAGCTGGCTAGCACGGTCTTACTCAAGCGAGGAGACAATGGTTCTATGGGAGATCTAGCCTGTATTGTGGCAGAAGATTTGGTTCTCTACCAGTCATTTGATCGCAAAAAGGTGGCTACGTGGCTGAAAGAAGAAAACTTGATGACAGTTTTGGAGCGTGACTGGGGCTTTTCTATCTCACAAGTGCAACCGGGCCTAGAATGTGATTTCCTAGTGGGATGGACCAAGCAAGTGGCCGTATCGAGTCAAATGGTTCAGCAAATCAAGCAAAGCATAGGCCAGAATTTTTTAAGTTCCTCAAAAGCAACGGTGTCTGCTTTGGTAGAAGCCTTGGAGCAAGGGCATGCAGAAAAAATTATCGAGCAGGTGGAAACAGCCAGTCAGCTTTTAGAAGGTTTGAGCCCAGATATTTACACACCTTCGCTCAGACAGCTAAAACAAGCCAGCCAAGATTTGCAGGCTGTTGCCAAGAGTAGCGGTGCTGGTGGTGGTGACTGTGGGATTGCCTTGAGTTTTGATGAGCAATCAACTGAAACCATAAAAAATCGCTGGGCCAATCTGGGGATTGAGCTCTTATACCAAGAAAGGATTGGACATGACGACAAATCGTAAGGACGAGCACATCCGCTATGCCCTTGAGCAGAAAAGTTCCTATAATAGCTTTGATGAGGTGGAGTTGATTCATTCTTCCCTGCCTCATTATGACCTGGATGAGATTGATTTGTCTACAGAATTTGCAGGTCGAAAGTGGGACTTTCCTTTTTATATCAATGCCATGACGGGTGGGAGCAACAAAGGTAAAGAAATCAATCAAAAACTAGCTCAGGTGGCAGAAGCCTGTGGGATTTTGTTTGTGACGGGCTCTTATAGTGCAGCCCTAAAAGATCCAACAGATGATTCTTTTTCTGTCAAATCTAGCCATCCAAATCTCCTCCTTGGAACCAATATTGGATTGGACAAGCCTGTTGAGTTAGGCCTTCAGACTGTAGAAGCGATGAATCCTCTTCTCCTGCAAGTGCACGTCAATGTTATGCAGGAATTACTCATGCCCGAGGGAGAAAGAAAGTTTCGAAGCTGGCAATCGCATCTAGCAGATTATAGCAAGCAAATCCCTGTTCCTATTATTCTAAAGGAAGTGGGCTTTGGGATGGATGTAAAGACCATCGAAAGAGCCTATGATCTGGGCGTTCGAACGGTTGACCTGTCAGGTCGTGGTGGCACCAGCTTTGCCTATATCGAAAACCGTCGCAGTGGCCAGCGTGATTACCTCAATCAATGGGGCCAGTCTACTATGCAAGCCCTTCTCAATGCCCAAGACTGGAAAGACAAGGTCGAACTCTTGGTCAGCGGAGGGGTTCGAAATCCGCTGGATATGATTAAGTGCTTGGTCTTTGGGGCAAAGGCTGTAGGACTGTCACGTACCGTTCTAGAGTTGATTGAAACCTACTCCGTCGAGGAAGTGATTAGCATTTTCCAAGACTGGAAAGAAGACCTGCGTTTGATCATGTGTGCCCTTAACTGTGCCACCATAGCAGATCTGCAAAAAGTAGACTACATTCTTTATGGTAAACTAAAAGAAGCAAAAGATCAGATGTAGAGAGGTCGGGACAAGAATCCCGCCCTTTTTTGTAGCCTTTTGTCAACTGTGGTGGGCTGAAAGAACCTAGTTTGTTGGAGCGATTTCTGTCCTATCTCCTTTTTCCATCCTCAGACCGAGGTGACTTTTTTGAATTGTGATAAAATAGAAGGGAGAGGATGCATCTATGAAAAAATTTCAAATCTTTTTATTTATTGAAGCCTGTCTGTTGACGGGAGCTCTGATTTTGATGGTATCAGAGCATTTTTCGCGTTTTCTGCTGATTCTATTCCTCTTTTTGCTCTTGCTCCGCTATTATACTGGTAAAGAGGGCAACAATGTGTTCCTCCTTGTGGCGACTATTCTTTTCTTTTTCATCGTCATGCTCAATCCCTTTGTGATTTTAGCCATCTTTGTAGCGGTTATCTATAGTCTCTTTCTTCTCTATCCGATGATGAATCAAGAAAGAGAGGAGACGGACTTGGTCTTTGAAGAGGTGGTAACGGTTAAAAATGAACGCAATCCTTGGTTTGGCAATCTCCATCATTTCTCTAGTCACCAGACCTGCCAATTTGACGATATCAATCTCTTTCGTCTCATGGGCAAGGACACCATTCATTTGGAAAGAGTTATCCTAACCAATCATGACAATGTCATTATCCTTAGAAAGATGGTCGGAACGACTAGGATTATCGTACCTGTTGATGTGGAAATCAGCCTCAGTATCAACTGCCTCTATGGAGATCTAACTTTCCTCCATCAACCTAAGCGAGCCCTCCGCAATGAACACTATCATCAGGAAACCAGAGACTATCTCAAGAGTAACAAGAGCGTCAAGATTTTCCTAACTACTATGGTTGGTGATGTGGAGGTAGTCAGAGGATGAAAAAGCAATCGTACCTATTAATCGGCCTGACTTCTTTCCTCTTTATCCTTTTTTTGACTAATAGTTTACTTGATATTTTTGAACTAGACTGGTCCTATTTGCTACAGGATATCGAGAAAACAGAGAAACTCATCTTCTTGATCTTGGTCTTTAGCCTTTCCATGACCTTCTTTTTTGTCCTCTTTTGGCGCGTGATAGAAGAAGTCTCTCGCAGAAAAATGCAGATCAATCTCAAGCGACTGCTAGCAGGGAAAGAGGTGATCCCCTTTGCAGATCCAGATTTGGACGCCAGTTTTAAGTCCTTGTCTGGCAAGCTCAATCTCTTGACAGAGGCTGTTCAAAAAGCTGAAAATCAAAGCCTGGTCAAGGAAGAAGCAATCATCGAGAAAGAACGGAAGCGGATTGCACGTGATTTGCACGATACAGTTAGTCAGGAGTTGTTTGCGGCCCATATGATTTTATCAGGTGTCAGTCAGCAGGCTTTGAAGCTGGATAGAGAAAAGATGCAGACCCAGTTGCAAAGTGTCGCGGCCATCCTAGAGACCGCCCAGAAAGATTTGCGGGTCTTGCTCCTACATTTGCGACCTGTTGAGTTAGAAGAAAAGAGTTTGGTTGAGGGGATTCAAATCCTCTTAAAAGAGCTTGAGGACAAGAGTGATCTCAAGGTAAGCCTCAAGCACAATGTGTCTAAATTGCCTAAGAAGATTGAAGAACATATCTTCCGTATTTTACAGGAATTGATCAGCAATACCCTTCGCCATGCCCAGGCATCTTGCCTAGATGTCTATCTCTATCAGACAGATGTTGAAGTGCAGCTGAAGGTGGTGGATAATGGGATTGGTTTCCAGTTAGGGAGTTTAGACGACTTGAGTTATGGACTGCGAAATATCAAGGAGCGAGTCGAAGATATGGCAGGAACGGTTCAACTCTTGACAGCTCCCAAACAAGGGCTGGCGGTTGATATCCGTATTCCCCTGTTAGATAAGGAATTATAAGGAGTAGAGATGAAAATTTTACTGGTAGATGACCATGAAATGGTTCGATTGGGCTTGAAAAGCTATTTTGATCTCCAAGACGATGTGGAAGTTGTGGGCGAGGCTGCCAATGGGGCTCAAGGTATTGACTTGGCCTTGGAACTGCGTCCAGATGTCATTGTCATGGATATCGTCATGCCTGAGATGAATGGGATTGATGCAACCTTGGCCATCCTCAAAGAATGGCCTGAAGCCAAGATATTAATTGTCACCTCTTACTTGGACAATGAAAAAATTATGCCAGTCTTGAATGCTGGTGCCAAAGGCTATATGCTTAAGACTTCAAGTGCAGATGAATTGCTGCATGCTGTCCGTAAGGTGGCTGCTGGCGAGCTGGCTATTGAACAAGAGGTCAGCAAGAAGGTTGAATACCACCGTAATCATATGGAGCTTCATGAGGAGCTGACTGCGCGTGAGCGAGACGTACTTCAACTCATTGCCAAGGGCTACGAAAACCAGCGGATTGCAGATGAACTCTTTATCTCTCTCAAGACGGTCAAGACCCATGTGTCCAATATCCTTGCTAAACTTGAGGTCAGCGATCGCACCCAGGCGGCGGTCTATGCCTTCCAGCACCACTTGGTCGGGCAGGAGGACTTTTAGATGAGTCTTGCAGATTTACTTGAGGAGCTAGAAGCAGCAAAAGACCCTGAGAAAGCAGGCCCAATGGAAGCCTATATGCGCCATCAATTTCCCTTTTTAGGTATTGCAGGTCCTGAAAGAAATGCCCTCTATAAAAAGTATTTTCCAGAAGCGAAAAAAACAAGAGTTATTGACTGGGATTTTGTAGATATTTGCTGGGAAAAGGAGCCTAGAGAATACCAATATGTAGCTGCCAACTACTTGAAAGCCATGCAGACTTATTTGACGGAGAGCGATTTGCCTAAGCTTGAGCGCCTGGTCGTGACCAAGTCTTGGTGGGACACGGTAGATATCCTAGATCGAGTAGTAGGAAGTTTGGTAGCCGGCCATCCAGAACTTGAAGAAGTGCTTTTAAAATGGAGCCTATCAGACAATATCTGGTTGAGACGAGTCGCTATTGACCACCAGTTGTTAAGGAAAGAAAAAACAAATGTCCAACTGATGGAAAAGATCCTGGTCAACAATCTGGACCAGACAGAATTTTTTATCAACAAAGCCATCGGCTGGGCTCTAAGAGACTACTCTAAAACCAATCCCGAATGGGTAGCACGTTATATTGAGAAAAATAAGAAGAGAATGGCTGAACTTAGTATCAATGAAGCGAGCAAGTACCTCTAGCACTATTGAAAAGCGCATTCATTACTTGAAAAAAATCGCTATTATATGGTATAATGGACTGTATTAAAAATTTTAAGGAGAAATGACAGAATGTCTGTATCATTTGAAAACAAAGAAACAAACCGTGGTGTCTTGACTTTCACAATCTCTCAAGACCAAATCAAACCAGAATTGGACCGTGTATTTAACTCAGTAAAGAAAACTCTTAACGTTCCAGGTTTCCGTAAAGGTCACCTTCCACGCCCTATCTTCGACCAAAAATTTGGTGAAGAAGCTCTTTATCAAGATGCAATGAACGCACTTTTGCCAAACGCTTATGAAGCTGCAGTAAAAGAAGCTGGTCTTGAAGTGGTTGCTCAACCAAAAATTGACGTGACTTCAATGGAAAAAGGTCAAGACTGGGTTATCACAGCTGAAGTCGTGACAAAACCTGAAGTAAAATTGGGTGACTACAAAAACCTTGAAGTATCAGTAGATGTAGAAAAAGAAGTAACGGACGCTGACGTTGAAGAGCGTATCGAACGCGAACGCAACAACTTGGCTGAATTGGTTATCAAGGAAGCTGCTGCTGAAAATGGTGACACTGTTGTCATTGACTTTGTTGGTTCGATCGACGGTGTTGAGTTCGACGGTGGAAAAGGTGAAAACTTCTCACTTGGACTTGGATCAGGTCAATTCATCCCTGGTTTCGAAGACCAGTTGGTAGGTCACTCAGCTGGCGAAACTGTTGATGTTATCGTAACATTCCCAGAAGACTACCAAGCAGAAGACCTTGCAGGTAAAGAAGCTAAATTCGTGACAACTATTCACGAAGTAAAAGCTAAAGAAGTTCCAGCTCTTGACGATGAACTTGCAAAAGACATCGACGAAGAAGTGGAAACTCTTGACGAATTGAAAGAAAAATACCGCAAAGAATTGACTGCTGCAAAAGAAGAAGCATACAAAGATGCCGTTGAAGGTGCAGCAATCGATAAAGCTGTAGAAAATGCTGAAATCGTAGAACTTCCAGAAGAAATGATCCACGAAGAAGTTCACCGTTCAGTAAATGAATTCCTTGGAAACTTGCAACGTCAAGGTATCAACCCTGACATGTACTTCCAAATCACAGGAACTACTCAAGAAGACCTTCACAAACAATACGAAGCAGAGGCTGAGTCACGTACGAAGACTAACCTTGTTATCGAAGCAGTTGCCAAAGCTGAAGGATTTGACGCTTCAGAAGAAGAAATCCAAAAAGAAATCGAGCAATTAGCAGCAGATTACAACATGGAAGTGGCACAAGTTCAAAACTTGCTTTCAGCTGATATGTTGAAACACGATATCGCAATCAAAAAAGCTGTTGAATTGATCACAAGCACAGCAACTGTAAAATAATCTTAAAAGATAAAAAGCCCACCTGACTAGGTGGGTTTTCTGCTGGTCTATTTTCCAAAAATCTCTTTGAGGTCTGCGTCTGTAATCCCGATCATGGCTGGAATACTAGACCAGTTTTCCTCGGTGAGGATGTAGGATTGTTCAGAGTCACTTGCTGTGGTAGTTTCAGAGAAGGCTTGTTTACTTTCTTCAATATTATTTTCAATTAAATCACTGAAGCGCTCAATCAGATAGGTCTTGCGGGCAGTTCCGATATGTTTAACTGCATAGTCAAAGGCCTGTAATTCGCCTAGTAGGATGAGCTTGCTCTTGGCCCGTGTAATAGCTGTATAGATGAGATTGCGTTCCAGCATACGCTTGCTGGCACTGGTGATGGGCAGGATGACAACAGAAAACTCACTTCCCTGAGACTTATGGATGCTCATGGCATAGGCTAGTCGAATCTTGTACCATTCGTTTCGTGGGTAGATTACTTCATTGCCGTCAAAATCAATGACAATCTCGTCTTGTTTGGACTCGGTGTATTTTCCAGGAATCAGATCTGTGATGTAGCCTAGGTCTCCATTAAAGACATTGACTTCGGCATCGTTGACTAGGTGAATGACCTTGTCCCCTGTTCGATAGTGACACTGAGTGGCTTCAAAGCTAACTTGCCCCTTTTGCTGAGGATTGAGCAGGTCTTGCATGAGTTGGTTGATGGCGTCAATACCAGCAGTTCCTCGATACATAGGCGCCAGCACCTGAATATCGCGAGCCGGAATGCCACTTCTGAGGGCAGCACCGAGGATTTTCTCAATGGTAGCTGGGATATGGCCACTAGCGATTTCAAAGTAGGAACGGTCTGCCTTTTTCTGGGTAAAGTCAGCTGGTAAGATGCCTTGTCGAATCTGGCTAGCCAAGGTAACGATAGTTGATTCCTCGCTCTGACGGTAAATCCGTTCCAAGCGAGTCTGCGGAATCAGAGGTATCTGGAGCAGGTCTGCAAGGACTTGTCCGGGACTAACAGAAGGCAATTGGTCGCTATCCCCTACGATGAGAATTTTACTGTTAGAAGAGATGTTGGAGAAGAGTTGGTTAGCTAGCCAAGTATCCACCATGGAAAACTCATCTACAATGATAAAGTCGGCATCTAGATAATCTTCTAGATGGCTGGTATCATCGTCTCCTGTCATCCCCAAATGGCGATGTATAGTCGCGCTAGGCAAACCTGTCAATTCATTCATGCGCCGAGCTGCTCGACCAGTTGGTGCAGCGAGAAGAATAGGTAAGTTGCTTTTTTTCCTGAGATCGAGTCCTTCTAAGAGGGCATAAACAGTGATAATCCCATTGATAACAGTCGTCTTACCTGTACCAGGCCCACCTGTTAGAATAAAGACCTTGTTCTGGATGGCGTCGCAGATAGCCTGTTTTTGGATGCTATCGTACTGAATCCCCAGTTCTTGCTCGACAGTAGCGATATGCTTGTGAATGGTTTCTAGATCTTGGCTCTTCTGTTTTCCTTTTTCGAGGATACGAACCAAGTGACTGCGAATGCCTTCTTCAGCGAAAAAGAGGCTGTTATCAAAGATTTTGGTATCAATCTGCTGGACCTTATCTTCTTCAATCAGATGAGCTAATTCCTGAGCTACTTGCCTGGGATCCAGTTCCACGGGACGGGAAGATTCGAGGAGAGTCAGGGTTTGTTCCAGCAAATCTCGGGCTTCCATATAGGTATCGCCTGTATCCATACATCCCTGAAAAAGACTGTGGACAAGACCAGCACGGAAGCGTTCAGGAGTTTGACTTTCGATGCCTAGTTCTGCAGCCAATTGGTCAGCAATGGTAAAGCCCAAACCCTTGATATCCTCAACTAGTTGGTAGGGATAATTTTCAACCACATCAAGGGTTTCTTCCTTGTAAAAGTCTTGAATCTGAAAGGCTAGTTTATTGGGAATGCCGTAGTTGGCTAGTTTAGCCAAGACCATTTCTGTCCCATAGTTGAGACGGAGGGTAGAGAGGAAAGCCTCACGGTTTTTGGCAGAGAGTCCTGTGATGCCTTCTAGCTTTTCAGGATGTTCCAGAATTTCGTCAATGGTATTGTCACCATAGCTTTCAACAATTTTTTGGGCTGTTTTGAGACCAATTCCCTTGAAATGACTGCTAGAAAAGTACTTGACGAGGCCCTTGCTAGTTGGTTTTGCGCGTTCATAACGGCTGATCTGAAGCTGTTCCCCATACTTGGAGTGCTGAACAATTTGCCCCCAAAAAGTGTAGTCTTCCCCTTCAATCACGTCCGCCATAGTTCCTGTAACGATGATTTCAAAATCGTCAAAGTCCTCTGCGTCCGTATCTTCGATATCTAGGAGGAGAATGCGATAAAAATTACTGGGATTTTCAAAAATAATCCGTTCAATGGTGCCTGAAAAATAAACTTCCATAGGTTTCCTTTACATGAGTTCGTGAGAGTTGGACCCTTAGCCACTTTGAAAAGCTAGATTACTTTAAGGTTTTCTCTCGCAATAGAAAAAGAGACTGAGACTTAGCATTCTCGGCCTCTTCCTTATCTTAAAATGTTCCGATACGGTTAAGTGGCCAGAAACGGAATTTTGCTTCGCCCTTGATATCGCTGGCCTTGAAGGTACCAACGTGGCGGCTGTCGCTAGAGACTAGACGATCGTCACCAAGGAGAAGGTACTCACCTTGAGGGACAGTAAAGCTGAAGCTGGTATTGGAATTGACATCAACCGTAAAGGCTTGTGCTTTTTGAGCAAGTTCTCTAAAGTAAACTCCCTTATTGCCTTCAAATCCTTTGCCAGTATAGGTGTTTTGCAACTTTTCTGTTTTGAACAAGTTGAGGTATTCAGCTAGGTAAGGTTCATTCGTTTCTTCACCGTTGATAAAGAGTTTGTCATTTTCGTAGCGGATGGTATCACCAGGCATGCCGATAACCCTTTTGACAATGTCTTTATTTCCGTCTTCCTCGTGCGCAACCACGATGTCGAAGCGGTCAATTGGGAGGTGTTTAACAACGAAGAGAACTTCTCCGTCGGCTAGGGTAGGGTCCATAGAGTGTCCTTCCACACGGACATTGCTCCAAAGGAAGATGCGGCTAAGACCTACCAGTGCGATAACCAGGAAGATGACTCCCCATTCTTTTATAAATAATTTTAAATAGTTCATGGTTTACCTCTATAGAAGTTTTTTTGCTTTTTCAGTGTTTTTAAAATGCAGTTTGGCGCAGAAATGAAGTCCCTTCATACCATAGGCTTGAAGGATTTTGCTGGCAACCTTATCAGATGCAGTTCCAGCGCCACTTGGCAGTTGATAGCCTAGTTCTCGTCCAAGATTTTCCAAGTTTTCGAGGAAGAGATCACGCGCGATGATGGAGCTAACGGCAACAGCCAGGTATTTGCCCTCGGCTTTTTCTTCCAAAGTGATCTTGTTTGGAAAATGATTGGCTTCCAGCGCCAAGTACTTGTCATAGTTTTTAGCGCTTGTAAAAGCATCAATCACGATTTTTTCTGGCTGGACTCCTTTTTGAAGGAGGAGAAAGATAGTCTGATTGTGAAGGGCAACCTTTACAGAAACAGCATTGTAACGCTCACCGATAACTTCATTATACTTGCTAGGTGAAAGGAGGAGCGCTTGGTGCTGGATTTTTTCCTTGAGGATTGGAGCAATCTGACGAATCTTTTTGTCTGTCAGGGTTTTTGAATCCCCTACGCCGAGTTTTCGTAAGAAGTCGTGCTGGTCCGGTGTCACGAAGGAAGCAACGACAGCAAGCCCACCAAAGTAGGAACCATTTCCCACCTCATCGGTACCGATCATAGGAAAATCTTGTCCACTGTTTTCTTGTCGAACTTGATAACCAAAGAAACTAGCGTATTGCTCAGCAGCTTCGCCCTGCAGGAGAACTTTTCCAGAAGTATAGATGGAAACTGTTGCCTGAGGGAAGCGCAAAAAATAGCGGATATAAGGATTTTTACTAGGACTGAGAGCCTTCTGATACTGACTTAAAAAGCTCTGAATTTCCTCTTCACTTGGTATGAGTGTGATACTTGCCATAGTCTCTATTGTACCACAAAAGCAGGAGAATTGGTAAAAACTGACAAAGTTAGCGAAATTTGGTATAATATCGTGAGGTGAATTTTATGGCAAATCTAAATCGATATAAGTTTACATTCGGGAAAAAGACATTAACCTTGACAACCGAGCATGACAACCTCTTTATGGAGGAAATTGCCAAGGTTGCGACTGAAAAATACCAAGCAATTAAAGAACAAATGCCTGGGGCGGATGATGAAACCATTGCGCTTCTTTTGGCGGTTAATTGTCTGTCTACACAACTCAATCGTGAGATTGAATTTGATGACAAGGAGCAAGAGTTGTTAGAACTCCGCCACAAGTTGATTGCTGTCAAACAAGAACAGAGCAAGATTGAGGACTCCCTATGATTTCAATCCTACTCTTATTGGTTCTGGCTTGGGGCTTTTACATCGGCTACCGTAGAGGCTTGGTCCTGCAAGTTTATTATTTCCTCGTGGCAGTGATTTCAGCCTTCGTTGCGGGACAGTTTTATAAATCACTGGGAGATCACTTCCACTTACTTGTCCCTTATGCCAATCCTCAGGAAGGACAGGGAACCTTTTTCTTCCCTTCAGACCAGCTGTTTCATCTAGACAAGGTCTTTTATGCGGGCCTAGCCTACCTTTTAGTTTTCGGAATTTGTTATAGTATCGGACGTTTTATCGGTTTGTTCCTGCACTTGATTCCAACTAAAAAGCTCGATGTCAAATGGTTGCGTATCGGATCAGGCCTTTTGTCTCTATTGGTAACCTTATTTGTCTTGCAAATGGCTCTGACCATCCTTGCAACAGTGCCTCTGGCAATCATTCAAAATTCACTCGAAAAAAGTATAGTAGCCAAACATATCATCCAAAGTGTCCCTTTTACGACAAATCTTATCAAACAACTCTGGGTGACAAATTTAATCGGATAAAAAGGGCGGGATTTTTCCTAGCCCTTTGTTTACAGATTGGACGACTAAGTCAAAACCCCTAGTTGCTATAATCTTGTAAACCAGTATACAAGGAAAAAATATGAATACAAAAATACTAGAAACCTTAGAATTTAATAAAATCAAAGCCTTGTTTGAACCGCATCTCCTGACAGAACAAGGACTAGAGGAGCTAAAAGGCTTGGCCCCAACTGCCAAGGTGGATAAGATCAAGCAAGCCTTTACAGAGATGGAGGAAATGCAAGCTCTATTTGTGGAGCAACCCCACTTTACCATCCTAGCGACACGTGAGATTTCAGCTGTCTGCAAGCGTCTGGAGATGGGGGCGGACCTCAATATTGAGGAGTTCCTGCTCCTCAAACGGGTCTTGCTTGCTAGCAGAGAGTTGCAAGGTTTTTATGCCAATCTTGAAAATGTACGTTTGGAGCAGTTGGCGAGATGGTTTGAAAAACTACATGATTTTCCACACTTGCAAGGAAGTCTCCAAGCCCTAAATGATGCAGGATTTATCGAGAATTTTGCCAGCGAAGAACTGGCACGCATCCGTCGGAAAATCCATGATAGCGAGAGTCAAGTTCGAAATGTCTTGCAAGACTTGCTCAAGCAAAAAGTGCAAATGTTGACGGAAGGCATAATCGCTAGCCGAAATGGCCGTCAAGTCTTACCCGTGAAAAACACTTACCGCAACAAGATTGCGGGTGTTGTCCATGACATCTCTGCCAGTGGAAACACCGTCTATATCGAACCCCGTGAAGTGGTCAAGCTGAGCGAAGAAATCGCTAGTCTGCGAGCAGACGAACGCTATGAGATGATTCGCATCCTACAGGAGCTCTCAGAACGGGTCCGTCCTCATGCTGCAGAGATTGCTAATGACGCTTGGATTATCGGCCATCTGGATCTGATTCGTGCCAAGGTACGTTTCATCCAAGAAAGACAAGCAGTTGTTCCTCAACTTTCAGAGAATCAAGAGATTCAACTCCTTCATGTTCGCCATCCTTTGGTCAAGAATGCTGTCGCAAATGATGTACACTTTGGTAAGGAATTAACAGCCATTGTCATTACAGGTCCCAATACTGGTGGGAAGACCATCATGCTCAAAACCTTGGGCTTGACCCAACTCATGGCCCAGTCAGGCTTGCCCATTCTAGCTGACAAGGGAAGCCGTGTCGGTATTTTCGAAGAAATCTTCGCAGATATCGGGGATGAGCAGTCTATCGAGCAAAGCCTGTCTACCTTCTCGAGCCACATGACCAATATCGTAGATATTCTTGGCAAGGTCAATCAACATTCACTCTTACTCTTGGATGAGTTGGGGGCAGGGACCGATCCGCAGGAAGGAGCAGCGCTTGCTATGGCTATTCTGGAGGATCTTCGTCTACGTCAGGTCAAGACTATGGCGACGACCCACTATCCAGAGCTCAAGGCCTACGGTATCGAAACAGCCTTTGTACAAAATGCCAGTATGGAGTTTGATACAGCTAGCCTGCGTCCGACCTATCGCTTTATGCAGGGAGTTCCTGGTCGCAGCAATGCCTTTGAAATTGCCAAACGCCTGGGCTTGTCAGATGTCATCGTAGGAGATGCCAGCCAGCAGGTCAATCAAGATAATGATGTCAATCGCATCATTGAGCAATTAGAAGAGCAAACGCTTGAAAGTCGCAAACGCTTGGACAATATTCGTGAGGTGGAGCAAGAAAACCTCAAGATGAACCGAGCACTCAAAAAACTCTATAACGAGCTCAATCGTGAAAAGGAAACTGAGCTCAACAAGGCGCGTGAACAAGCTGCCGAGATTGTGGAACTCGCTCTAAGTGAGAGTGACCAGATTCTCAAGAACCTCCACAGTAAGTCTCAACTCAAACCCCATGAAATCATTGAAGCCAAGGCTGAGCTGAAAAAACTAGCTCCTGAAAAAGTCGACTTATCTAAAAACAAGGTCCTTCAAAAAGCCAAGAAAAAACGAGCTCCGAAGGTGGGAGATGATATTGTGGTCCTTAGTTATGGTCAGCGTGGAACCTTGACCAATCAGCTTAAGGACGGCCGTTGGGAAGCCCAAGTCGGTTTGATCAAGATGACCTTGGAAGAGAAAGAATTTGACCTTGTTCAGGCTCAGCAAGAAGCTCCAGTCAAGAAAAAACAAGTCAATGTCGTCAAACGTGCTTCTGGTCGTGGTCCGCAAGCCAGACTGGATCTCCGAGGCAAACGGTATGAAGAGGCTATGAATGAGCTGGACGTCTTTATCGACCAAGCCCTGCTCAATAACATGGCGCAAGTCGACATCATCCATGGTATCGGAACAGGAGTCATCCGTGAGGGCGTCACCAAATACCTACAAAGAAACAAGCATGTCAAGAGTTTTGGCTATGCTCCACAAAATGCTGGAGGCAGTGGCGCCACCATTGTAACCTTTAAAGGATAGAGAGAAGAAGGATTCACTCTTTCTGAAAAAAGAAGTGAAAAGTCAAAAATTTTCATAGAATATATTGACAAGGGCTAACTTTTCTTGTAGAATAATAAAAAATAAAATACCAACACCGAATGAAGTTTAATAGAAGTGGAGAAAGGTTTGTTTTCCATGACTGTAAATGGACGGAACTCTGGAGAGACCGTAAAGGCACCGAAGGGGCAAGGCAGGTAACTGCTCAAACTCTCAGGTAAAAGGACAGAGCTAGGATAGACCGCTTTTTGGCATTTATCTAAGCATTCCAGAGTACATGTATCTTGCATGTGCTCTTTCTTTTGGGGTTGAAAGATAGGAGAAGGATATGTTAGAATTGCTAAAAGCGCTTGATGCTTTCGTTTGGGGCCCTCCCCTCTTGATCTTATTGGTCGGAACGGGTATCTATTTGACCATCCGACTAGGCCTTTTGCAGGTGGCTCGTCTCCATAAAGCCTTTCAGTTGATCTTTACCAAGGATAAGGGGCACGGCGATGTGTCGAGCTTTGCTGCTCTCTGTACGGCTCTAGCAGCCACCGTTGGTACGGGAAATATCATCGGGGTCGCGACAGCCATTAAGGTTGGAGGACCAGGGGCTCTCTTTTGGATGTGGATGGCGGCCTTTTTTGGGATGGCGACCAAGTATGCCGAAGGCTTACTGGCCATCAAATACCGTACTAAGGATGCAAATGGAGCTGTAGCTGGAGGACCCATGCATTACATTCTTTTGGGGATGGGAGAAAAGTGGCGTCCACTTGCTATCTTCTTTGCCCTAGCGGGTGTATTGGTAGCCCTTCTAGGGATTGGTACCTTTACCCAAGTCAATTCGATTACAGAATCCATTCAAAATACAGCCCAAATTGATCCAGCTATCACGGCTCTGATTTTATCCATTTTGGTGAGTATTGCCGTCTTTGGTGGACTCAAATCCATATCAAAAGTTTCGACAGCAGTTGTTCCTTTTATGGCTATTGTCTATATTTTAGGGACTCTTACAGTTATTCTCTTTAATATCGAGAAAATCCCAGCCACACTTGCCCTGATTTTTACTTCAGCCTTTAGTCCAGCTGCTGCGGTAGGCGGTTTTGCAGGTGCCAGCATTCGGATGGCTATCCAAAATGGTGTGGCGCGGGGAGTCTTTTCTAATGAATCTGGTCTTGGTTCTGCTCCCATTGCAGCGGCTGCAGCTAAGACAAATGAGCCTGTCGAGCAAGGCTTGATTTCCATGACAGGAACCTTTATTGATACCCTTATTATCTGTACATTGACTGGTTTAACAATCTTGGTAACTGGGGTTTGGAGTGGTGATTTGAATGGAGTTGCCTTGACCCAGTCAGCCTTTTCAACAGTTTTTTCACACTTTGGACCTGCCCTCTTGACCATCTTCCTTGTACTCTTTGCCTTTACGACGATTCTAGGATGGAACTATTACGGAGAGCGCTGTTTTGAGTTTCTCTTCGGTGTTCGTTTTATCTGGCTCTATCGTGTAGTCTTTGTAGTCATGGTCTTGTTGGGAGGATTTATTGAGTTGGATATGGTCTGGATTATCGCAGATATCGTCAATGCCTTGATGGCTTTGCCAAACTTGATTGCTCTCTTAGTCTTGTCGCCAGTCGTCATTATTGAGACTAAACAGTATTTTAAACACTAACCCAATCACACTTTTAGTGTGATTTTTTTATTTCATAGACATTTCCTATCAAGGCGATTGAAAATATATATTATCCAAGGGGGAAATTCTATGATAGACTAAATGACAATAAAATGAAAAGAGGTTTCTTATGACAACATTTACCATCCACACAGTAGAATCAGCACCAGCAGAAGTGAAAGAAGTTCTTGAAACAGTACAAAAAGATAACAATGGCTATATTCCCAACCTAATCGGTCTCTTGGCCAATGCCCCAACCGCGCTTGAAGCCTACCGAACTGTCGGAGCTATCAACCGTCGCAATAGCCTGACACCAGTGGAACGCGAAGTAGTACAAATCACAGCTGCCGTAACCAATGGTTGTGCTTTCTGCGTCGCAGGTCACACAGCCTTTTCAATCAAACAAATCCAGATGAATGATGATCTTCTCCAAGCTCTCCGCAACCGCACTCCGATTGAAACAGATCCAAAACTAGATACTCTAGCTAAGTTTACCTTGGCGGTCATCAATACCAAAGGGCGTGTAGGAGATGAAGCCTTGGCTGAATTTTTGGAAGCTGGCTACACGCAACAAAATGCCTTGGACGTGGTTCTCGGTGTTAGTCTTGCCAGCCTCTGCAACTATGCCAACAACCTAGCCAATACGCCTATTAACCCAGAATTACAACCTTATGCATAAAAGGAGGAAAGAGTATGGGATTTTTTTCCGAAGAGTTTTTGAGCTGGTTAGACCAGCATGCTGATGAAATTGATAAACAGTCTTGTGAGGCTGGAGAGCAACTGATTGAAAGGATTGCAGCAGAAGGAGCTTTTCGTGTAGGTGTTCCAGAATCTCTCGGCGGTTCAGACGGAAGTGATCAAGATGTCATTGATATCCTAGCAGAGCTCGCTCAACATTCCTTGACGGCCTCCTTTATTTCTTGGGGACAACGCACCCTAATTGACAATATTATCCATTCAGAGAATTCCTATTTGAAAGAAAACTATCTGGAAAAACTCTTGTCTGGTGAATATGCAGGCGCAACTGCTCTGTCTAATGCGGTCAAGTATTTATCTGATTTAGAAGAGCTGAATGTTTATATCATCGAAGAAAAAGGACAATTTTATCTAAAAGGGCGACTGCCATGGGTAACCAATGCCCGTAGAAATCGATTCTTAACCATTTTTGTAGCAGGTTTTGCTGATGATCCAAGTAAAAGTTATGTGGTGGCTGTGCCATCAGATGCAGAGAATTTTAGTCGTTCGGAAGACTTAGAATTCGTTTCTCTTCAGGGAGGAAACACTGCTGCTTTGACCTTTAATCGGGTTCCTTTAAAAGAAGAGTGGATTCTATCCAAGAATGCTAAAGAGTTTTTAACTCAAAATCGTCCCGCTTTTTTAGGTTACCAATTTGGTTTGGCTTTTGGATTAGCTGAACGCTCCCTATCAGAAGTAGAAAAAGAATTGTGGAAACGAAGAGTATTAACAGATGAATGGCAATACCAGGTAGAGCAGTTAGATGCTATTCGGCAAGCTCTTTATCAGGGATTGTCTGACCGGTCCTATTTCGTTACCAATCCGCGTGAACTCTTTCAGTTAAGAATAGACATTGTGGATGTGGTTGCTCAAAGTCTTCTATTAGAGTTACAAGCTGGTGGAGGTAGAGGCTACTTTAGCAAATCAACATCTGGTTTTATCCGTCGTTGGAATGAAGGAGCCTTTCTTCCGATTGTTTCTCCAAGCGCTGTTCAGTTGCGCCATATCTTAGCAACGAGTTAAAAAATAGTAGAATAAAAACGAAGTTTGAATTTCCAACTTCGTTTTTTAAGTCCTCATTTAAGCGCTTTTATGCTATACTAATAATAACATGATTATTGGAGGCTCGGATGAAAAAGCTCCCCTTAGTATTCTCTGGCTGTTTATTAGGTTTAGCAGGTGCAGGAAATTTGATTGCAGATACTTTGCCTGTTCTGTCGCATTTATTGAGTCTGACTGGTCTAGTGTTGTGGATTTTCTTTCTTGTTGTTCATCTTTTTAATTGGGAAGAAACCAAGAAAGAATTGACCAAGCCCCCTCTTTTATCTGGGATGGCCACCTTTCCCATGGCTGGGATGATTTTAGCGACCTATGTCTTTCGCGTATTCCCTGCTCTTCCTTTGCTAGCACAAGGGATCTGGTGGTTTTCCTTTCTCTTGGATTTGGCGTTGATTGGGACTTTCACCATTAAATTTGCCTGTCCAGGTCGGAGGGTCAATGCGACTCCTAGCTGGACAGTACTCTATGTGGGGATAGCAGTAGCAGCCTTGACCTATCCTCTAGTAGGTATCATTGAAATTGCCTATGCGACCTTGAGTTTTGGTTTTGTCTTGACCTTCTATCTCTATCCCCTTATTTATAGGGATTTAAAGCAAGATCCACTCCCACTAGCCTTGCTTGGACAGGAAGGGATCTACTGTGCTCCCTTTTCTCTACTCTTGGCTTCTCTAGTTCGAGTTAGAGGAGCAGACCTACCGACTTGGCTCTTGATCGTCATGATTTTGGCATCTCAGTCCTTCTTTTTCTTTGTTTTAACTCGCCTGCCCACTATTTTAAAACAAGGCTTTCAACCAGCCTTCTCAGCCCTCACCTTCCCAACCATTATCACAGCTACCTCGCTCAAGATGGCTCAGGGAATTTTGAAACTTCCATTTCTGGATTATCTGGTCTTGGCTGAAACCGTTATTTGCCTCACTATTTTATTCTTTGTATTGGGGGCTTATCTGATTTGGTTACGAAAAAAGGTCTAGCTAGAAATAGCTAGGCCTTATTTTTATGGTTTGATAACTTCAGCGCCACCCATGTATGGACGAAGAGCTTCTGGAATGGTTACAGAACCATCTGCATTTTGATAGTTCTCAAGAATAGCAGCCACCGTACGTCCAACTGCAAGTCCAGAACCGTTCAAGGTGTGAAGGAGTTTAACCTTGCCATCGGCTTCATCACGGTAACGAATTTGGGCACGACGGGCTTGGAAATCTTCTGTGTTTGAACAGCTTGAGATTTCACGATAGGTATTTTGGGCTGGAATCCAAACTTCCAAGTCATAAGTCTTAGCAGCTGAGAAGCCCATGTCCCCAGTAGAGAGGGCAACGACACGGTACGGAAGATTGAGTTTTTGAAGGATGTTTTCAGCGTTAGCTGTCATTTTTTCCAATTCTTCATAAGATTCTTCTGGTTTGGCAAATTTGACCATTTCAACCTTGTGGAATTGGTGCAGACGAATCAAGCCGCGTGTATCACGACCAGCTGAACCAGCCTCAGAACGGAAAGATGGACTCATAGCAGTGAAGTAGATTGGTAGGTCTTTACCGTCAAGGATTTCATCACGGTAGTAGTTTGTAAGAGGCACTTCAGCTGTAGGAATGAGGACATAATTAGTGTCTTTCAATTCAAAAGTATCTTCCTTAAATTTTGGATATTGACCAGTACCAAACATTGAGTCATGGTTAACCATGTAAGGTGTGATAACTTCCGTATAGCCCTCTTTACCATGCTCATCCAACATGAAGTTGTAGATAGCACGTTCCAAACGAGCCCCAAGACCTTTATAGAAGAGGAAGCGAGCGCCCGTTACTTTACCGCCGCGTTCCCAGTCAAGGATACCCAAGTCTTCACCAAGATCCCAGTGAGCTTTTGGCTCGAAGTCAAACTCGCGCGGAGTACCCCAACGGCGAACTTCAACGTTATCATCCTCATCAGCTCCAACAGGAACGCTGTCAGCTGGGATATTTGGAAGAGTCGTGGTAAATTCTGTCAACTTAGCATCGATTTCCGCCAACTCAGCATCCAAGGCTTTGACTTCAGCAGATAGGGTTTGCATAGCAGCAATCTTGTCATCGGCATTTTCCTTGTTTCGCTTGGCTTGGGCAATCTCAGCAGAAACTGTGTTACGTTCTGCTTTTAGAGTTTCAACCTTGACCAAGATGTCACGACGTTTAGCATCGATTTCTTTCATCTCATTTAAGATAGCAGCATCTACACCACGTGTAGCTAATTTTTCAGCGACAGCATCAAAATCTGTGCGAATACGTTTAATATCTAACATAAGAACTCCTTTATGAAAAAAGCACACCTGACAAAGCGTTGGAGTGGCAGGGCCACGGTTCCATCCAACTTCACAGGTGTGCACTTGATTCTGTATTTGATTGTGAATAACGGTAGAATTTCACCTATCCCTCCTATCTGCTCACAGCACCCGCAGACTTTCTGAAAGAAGAGGATAACCTACTTATCCGTTGATATGATTATACTAAAGTTTCTACTTTTTTGCAAATAGATTTTTAAGTTTTTGTCCAATGGTCTGGAGTAGAGTCGGAAGTTTCACAACCTTGTCGTTTCCTAATTTTTCCCGAGCGATTTTTAGGATAGCTCCAGAGTCTTTTGAAGCAAAGAGAAATTTTCCTTGATCAGTGAAGACTTCAAAGTGGCGGCTGATCTTGCGACCACGTACGTTGGCTCCGATTTGCTGAATGCTGGACCAGGGGATTTGGATATATTGTTCGACATTGACATCAGGATAAAACTCTAAGGCTTGATCCCCAACTAGAAATTTTCCAACTTTTCCAGAGATAGAGAGGTAAGATGTCCCAGTAGTTTGGAGGTCAATGACTTGATTGAGTGATTGGGCCATGATTAGTCTTCCTTACTTTCATCGAAAAAGGCATGATAGAGAGCCTTGATAGCGGCCTTCTCTTGCTCTTTATTGACAACAAACATGATGGAAACTTCGCTTGAACCTTGTGACATCATCTGGATGTTGATTTTATTCTCAGACAAAGCCCGTGTTGCAGTAGCAGTTACCCCGATATGACTCTTCATCTTTTCTCCAACAATCATAATGATGGAAAGGTCATGTTCGATTTCAGCATGGTCCACCTCAGCCTTTTGAACGAGTTGACGTAGAATTTCTTCTTCTTTGATAGGAGTCAATTCGCGGGAGCGGAGGATGATTGAAAGATCGTCGATACCTGTAGGCATGTGTTCCCAACCGATATTGAGATCCTCAAGGATTTGCAGAACCTTGCGACCAAACCCGACTTCACGGTTCATGAGGTATTTTGACATGTTGATGCTGACGAATCCTGAGTCACCTGCAATCCCTACTACTGGGAATTTATCACTACTGTGTTCTAAAACAATGCGTGTTCCTGGGTGGTCAGGGTTGTTGGTATTCTTGATGACAAGAGGAATTTTTCCTCGGTAGGCAGGAAGAAGGGCTTCGTCATGAAGAACTGAAAATCCAGCGTAAGCCAACTCACGCATTTCACGGTAGGTTAATTCAGGAATGGAGTGTGGTTGGTGGATAATACCAGGATGGGCAGCAAAGATACCATCTACGTCTGTAAAGTTCTCATAGAGATCAGCCTTAACACCTGCTGCAATGATAGAACCTGTAATATCTGAACCTCCACGTGAAAAAGTACAGATTTGATTTTCCTTAGTCACACCAAAGAAACCAGGGATGACAAGGACTTCGTTGCTATCAGCCAAGCCTTCAATCTTGTCATAACTAGATGGAATGATGCGTGCGTTTCCTGGTTCACTTGTGACAACGATTCCAGCCTCTCTTGGGTGAACATAGCGTGCATCGATGCCGTTTTGGTTAAAGTAGGCTGCAATGAGTTTGGCATTGTTATTTTCTCCAGCAGCTAGGAAGGTATCATAGAGAAATTCATTGTCATCTATAGGAAGAGTAGCCAAGGCGCGAATGCTTTTAGATATTTTTTCTAAAACAGCAGGTTTTAACCCTAGTTCACTAACCATAGCGGCATAACGATCAATGATCCAGCTTTGGCTAGCACTGATGTCATTTCCAGCCACATAGTCACGATAGTATTTGATCAAGGCATCGGTTACCTTGGTATCTTCAGCATTGCGTTTGCCGGGTGCAGAAACGACTACAAAACGGCGTTCTTTATCACTTTTAACGATGTTTAAGACTTTTTCTAACTGACCAGCAGAGGCAAGCGAGCTTCCGCCAAATTTTACAACCTTCATAAGGACTCCTCAAGTAAGTATTTTATACGATTATAGCAGAAAGAGGGGCATTTTTCAATGAAGAAAATAACTTCCTATTATAATAGAAGAAAACACTAACTTATTCTGAAAAGCGATAACGATTTAAAAGTAAGAGTGTCAAATTTTACTCACACTCATAAATGATGGGTAAATAATCAGCTGAGACACTTTCCTTTAGTTTTTCCTTGCCTCTTTATCCAAAAAAAGGTATACTTTGATGATAAAACAATTTCATTGCCTTATAAAAGAAAAGGAGAAGCTATGAATCATATCTTATATCAGATCGTAGATGATCTGGCTATCATTACTTTGAATCGTCCCGAAGTGGCAAATGGTTTTCATATCCCAATGTGTGAGGAAATTTTAGAAGCTTTGACCCTAGCAGAGCAGGATCAAGCTGTGCAGTTCATCTTGATTAATGCGAATGGGAAGGTCTTTTCAGTTGGAGGAGACTTGGTTGAGATGAAACGCGCAGTGGACGAAGATGATATCCCATCTTTGAATAAGATTGCAGAATTAGTCAATACAATTTCTTTTAAAATCAAGCAAATTCCAAAACCTGTTTTGATGGAGGTAGATGGAGCGGTCGCTGGTGCTGCAGCAAATATGGCAGTAGCAGTTGATTTCTGTTTAGCGACTGACAAGGCAAAATTCATTCAAGCCTTTGTTGGAGTTGGATTGGCGCCAGACGCTGGTGGGATTCATCTCTTGAGTCGTAGTATCGGGGTAACACGGGCTGCACAACTTGCTATGACAGGTGAAGCTTTGACTGCTGAAAAAGCGCTAGAATGGGGCGTGGTATACCGTGTTTGTGAAGTTGACAAATTAGAAAAAACAAGAGAACAAGTTCTGAAAAAATTAAGAAGAGGTTCAGCAAACTCATACGCAGCGATTAAAAAGTTAGTTTGGGAAAGTCAATTTAAGGATTGGCAGAATTATGCTGAATTAGAATTGAAACTACAAGAATCGTTATCTCTAACTGAAGATTTTAAAGAAGGGGTTCGAGCACATTCTGAAAGAAGAAGACCGAAATTTACAGGAATGTAAAAAAATACTTGCACAATTTTTTGAAGTTTGTTATACTTCTTTTATCAAATGTTTTGATTGTAAAAGCTTTTTGAGGGGGAGGGAAACGATTTGGACTACCAACAAGTAAATGATTATCTAACATCTATTTTTAATAACGTCCTTGTGATTGAGGAGGTTAGCTTACGAGGTAGTCGATTCAAAGACATCTCCATCAAAGAAATGCACACGATCGATGTGATTGGGAAGTTCCCGGAGGCAACGCCAAGTAAGGTTTCAAAAGAACTGATGGTAACTCTTGGGACAGTGACGACGAGTTTGAATAACCTGGAGAGAAAAGGTTATATTGAGCGTATTCGTTCTGACCAAGACCGTCGAGTGGTCTATCTGCATTTGACAAAGCAAGGTCGTTTGGTTCACCGCCTTCATAAACGGTTCCACAAGGCTATGGTCGAAAAAATCATCGATGGCATGAGCCCTGAGGAAAAAGAGGTCATGGGCAGAGGTTTAACGAACCTTTATCAATTTTTGGAGGATTTGAAATAATGGCTTTTGCAAAAATAAGCCAGGTTGCTCATTATGTTCCAGAGCAAGTGGTCACTAATCATGACTTAGCCCAAATCATGGACACAAGCGATGAGTGGATTTCAAGTCGGACAGGAATTAAACAGAGACATATCTCAAAAACAGAGTCTACAAGTGATTTGGCGACAGAAGTAGCTAAGAGCCTGTTGGCTAAAGGGAGCTTAACAGCAGATCAGATTGATTTTATCATTGTAGCGACGATTACCCCAGATTCGATGATGCCTTCCACAGCAGCTCGAGTTCAGGCAAATATCGGAGCGCATAGAGCTTTCGCCTTTGATTTGACAGCAGCTTGCAGTGGCTTTGTATTCGCTCTCTCAACTGCAGAAAAGTTTTTAAGTTCTGGACAGTTCAAAAAAGGGATTGTTATCGGGGCTGAGACCTTATCCAAGGCAGTTGATTGGTCAGATCGTTCGACAGCTGTTCTCTTTGGGGATGGTGCTGGAGGGGTTCTCTTGGAAGCGAGCGAAATACGTCACTTCCTTGTGGAAAGTCTCTATACAGATGGCTCTCGGAGCGAGTGTTTGACCTATGGTCAAACGGCTTTGGCTTCTCCTTTCTCAGATCAAGAAGCAGTTCCTGCTTTTTTGAAGATGGATGGACGAGCAGTTTTTGATTTTGCAAATCGTGATGTTGCTAGATCAATCAAAGAAACCATAGAAAATGGTCCAATCGCAGCATCGGAATTGGATTATCTCTTGCTTCATCAGGCAAATATCCGCATTTTGGATAAGATGGCTAAGAAGATCGGCGTAGACCGAGACAAGCTTCCTGCCAATATGATGGAGTATGGAAATACCAGTGCAGCAAGTATCCCGATTTTGCTCTCAGAGTGTGTGGAGAATGGCATGATTCGTTTAGATGGTAGCCAGACGATTCTCCTATCAGGCTTCGGTGGAGGTTTGACATGGGGCACACTCATTCTTACAATCTAGGTAATCATGTGGTAAACACATAGTTATAAATTTTTTATATTTTAAAGGAGTCCTATCATGGCAGTATTTGAAAAAGTACAAGAAATTATCGTTGAAGAACTTGGGAAAGACGCATCAGAAGTAACACTTGAATCTACTTTTGATGATTTGGATGCAGATTCATTGGACTTGTTCCAAGTAATCTCTGAAATCGAAGATGCTTTCGATATCCAAATCGAAGCAGAAGATAACTTGAAAACAGTTGGTGACTTGGTTGCCTACGTTGAAGAGCAAACAAAATAATTAACATATTACTAGAAGGAGTAGGGGAAACCCACTCCCTCTTGTTTAGGTAATAGTTTGAAACTCAAATGATAAACTCATCGAACTATTACGTAAGCAAGGAATGATGGAGGCACTATGAAAACACGTATTACAGAATTATTGAACATTGATTATCCTATTTTTCAAGGAGGAATGGCCTGGGTTGCAGATGGTGACTTGGCTGGTGCAGTATCAAAAGCTGGTGGTCTAGGGATCATCGGTGGTGGGAATGCACCTAAAGAGGTCGTGAAGGCTAATATCGATAAAATCAAATCACTTACGGACAAACCTTTTGGTGTCAACATCATGCTCTTGTCACCTTTTGTAGAAGACATCGTTGATCTCGTGATTGAAGAAGGGGTCAAGGTGGTTACAACTGGTGCAGGAAATCCAAGTAAATACATGACTCGTTTCCATGATGCAGGAATTACAGTTATTCCTGTTGTTCCAAGTGTTGCTTTGGCAAAACGCATGGAAAAAATTGGTGCAGATGCAGTTATTGCAGAGGGAATGGAAGCCGGTGGGCATATTGGTAAATTAACGACGATGACCTTGGTTCGCCAAGTTGCGGCAGCTGTTTCAATTCCAGTTATCGCAGCTGGAGGAATTGCGGACGGTGAAGGTGTCGCTGCAGGCTTTATGCTTGGTGCTGAGGCCGTTCAAGTTGGTACGCGTTTCGTGGTAGCTAAGGAATCTAACGCCCATCCAAAATACAAGGAAAAAATCTTAAAAGCGCGTGATATTGATACGACTATTTCAGCTCAACACTTTGGTCATGCTGTTCGTGCCATTAAAAACCAGTTGACACGTGACTTTGAGCAGGCTGAAAAAGATGCCTTTAAACAAGAAAATCCAGATTTAGAAATCTTTGAACAAATGGGAGCTGGTGCTCTAGCTAAAGCCGTTGTTCATGGAGATGTAGAAGGTGGATCTGTCATGGCAGGTCAGATCGCTGGTTTGGTTTCTAAAGAGGAAACTGTCGAAGAAATTCTAAAAGATCTATACTATGGCGCAGCCAAAAAAATTCAAGAAGAAGCCTCTCGTTGGGCAGGAGTTGTAAGAAATGACTAAAACAGCCTTTCTATTTGCAGGTCAAGGTGCTCAGTATCTAGGAATGGGGCGTGATCTCTATGATCGCTACCCTATCGTCAAGGAAACAATTGACCAAGCCAGTCAGGTTTTGGGTTATGACCTTCGTGATTTGATTGACAAGGAAGAAGCCAAGTTAAACCAGACTCGCTATACGCAACCAGCTATTTTAGCGACTTCGGTTGCTATTTACCGACTATTAAAAGAAAAGGGCTACCAGCCGGATATGGTAGCAGGATTGTCTCTTGGGGAATATTCTGCTCTTGTAGCAAGTGGTGCCTTGGACTTTGAGGATGCAGTTGCCTTGGTTGATAAGCGTGGTGCTTATATGGAAGAGGCTGCACCTGCAGGCTCTGGAAAGATGGTTGCCGTTCTTAATACTCCAGTTGAAGTGATTGAGGAAGCTTGTGAAACAGCCTCTAAAGTTGGAGTAGTGACTCCAGCTAACTACAACACCCCAAGCCAAATCGTTATCGGTGGTGAGGTGGCTGCGGTTGACCGCGCAATTGAACTCTTGCAGGAAGCAGGAGCAAAACGATTGATTCCTTTAAATGTATCTGGTCCTTTCCATACAGCCCTTCTTGAGCCAGCCAGTCAGCAACTAGCTGGAGCTCTTGAGGGAGTGAGTTTCTCAGATTTTACTTGCCCTCTAGTCGGCAATACGGAAGCTACTGTTATGGAAAAAGATCGAATCCAAGAGCTCTTGACGCGTCAGGTGAAAGAACCTGTTCGTTTTTATGAAAGTATTGCTGTGATGCAGGATGCTGGTGTGACCAATTTTATTGAAATTGGTCCAGGGAAAGTCCTGTCAGGATTTGTCAAAAAGATTGATAAATCAGCTAAGCTAGCTAACGTTGAAGACCAAGCAAGCTTGGATGCTTTGTTAGGAAACTAATGATCCCTTCTCCCACAAAATACAACAGGAAACAGGAGAAATAGAATGCAACTTACAAACAAAAATGTCTTTGTAACAGGTTCAAGTCGTGGTATCGGACTTGCCATTGCTCACAAATTTGCCCAACTAGGCGCTAATGTAGTCTTGAATAGTCGAGGAGCAATCTCAGAAGAATTGCTAGCTGAGTTTTCAAACTATGGTGTCAAAGTAGTACCGATTTCAGGTGATGTTTCAGACTTTGCAGATGCCAAGCGTATGATAGATCAGGCGATTGCAGAACTCGGTTCTGTCGATGTCTTGGTCAACAATGCTGGGATCACTCAAGATACGCTTATGCTCAAGATGACTGAAGAAGACTTTGAAAAAGTGATTAAGATCAACTTGACAGGTGCCTTCAACATGACGCAAGCAGTTTTGAAACAGATGATCAAGGCACGTGAAGGTGCGATTATCAATATGTCTAGTGTGGTCGGTTTGATGGGAAATATCGGACAAGCCAACTATGCAGCTTCTAAAGCAGGTTTGATTGGTTTTACCAAGTCAGTTGCACGTGAAGTTGCCAATCGCAACGTACGCGTAAATGCTCTTGCACCAGGAATGATCGAATCAGATATGACGGCTGTTTTATCTGATAAGGTCAAAGAAGCGACATTGGCTCAAATCCCAATGAAACATTTCGGTCAAGCAGAACATATCGCAGATGCTACAGTGTTCCTGGCTGGACAGGATTATTTGACTGGACAAGTTCTCGCTGTTGATGGCGGACTTAGCATGTAAAAAATAAGGAAAGATATAGGTAAGACAGATGAAACTAAATCGAGTTGTAGTAACAGGTTACGGATTGACCTCTCCTATCGGAAATACTCCAGAAGAATTTTGGAACAGTTTGCAAACTGGGAAGATTGGAATTGGAGAAATCACTAAGTTTGACCACAGCGAATTTGCTGTGCACAATGCGGCAGAAGTTCAAGATTTCCCATTTGATAAATACTTTGTCAAAAAAGATACCAACCGTTTTGACAACTATTCTTTGTATGCCTTGTATGCGGCTCAAGAAGCAGTGACACATGCCAACCTTGATGTAGAAACAATCGATAAAGATCGCTTTGGTGTCATCGTGGCTTCTGGTATTGGGGGAATTAAAGAAATCGAAGATCAGGTTATCCGTCTTCATGAAAAAGGTCCAAAACGCGTTAAACCAATGACACTTCCAAAAGCCTTGCCAAATATGGCTTCAGGAAATGTTGCCATGCGTTTCGGAGCAAACGGTATCTGTAAATCAATCAATACAGCCTGTGCCTCATCAAATGATGCCATTGGGGATGCCTTCCGTTCTATCAAGTTTGGTTTCCAAGATGTCATGTTAGTTGGTGGATCAGAATCATCTATCACTCCTTTTGCTATCGCTGGTTTCCAAGCATTGACTGCCCTATCAACTACAGAGGATCCAACTCGTGCTTCTATCCCATTTGACAAAGACCGTAATGGTTTTGTGATGGGAGAAGGTTCAGGGATGTTGGTTCTTGAAAGCCTTGAACATGCTGAAAAACGTGGTGCAACTATCTTGGCTGAAGTAGTTGGTTATGGTAATACCTGTGATGCTTACCATATGACTTCACCTCATCCAGAAGGTCAAGGTGCGATTAAGGCTATGAAGTTGGCTTTGGAAGAAGCAGAAATTTCTCCAGAGCAAGTGGCTTATGTCAATGCCCACGGAACTTCAACTCCTGCTAATGAAAAAGGAGAAAGTGGTGCGATCGTAGCTGTCCTTGGTAAAGAAGTCCCTGTATCTTCAACCAAGTCCTTTACAGGACACTTGCTTGGTGCTGCAGGGGCCGTAGAAGCAATCGCTACTATTGAAGCCATGCGTCATAACTATGTACCAATGACAGCTGGAACAAGTGAGTTATCAGACTATATCGAAGCGAATGTCGTTTATGGACAAGGCTTGGAGCAAGAAATCCCTTATGCTATTTCAAATACCTTTGGTTTTGGTGGACACAATGCGGTTCTTGCTTTCAAACGTTGGGAGAATAAATAATTATGAATTTAAATGAAATCAAGGACTTGATGGCTCAATTTGACCAATCAAGTTTGAGAGAATTTTCTTATAAAAATGGAACGGACGAATTGCAGTTCAGTAAGAATGAAGTAAGAATGGCTTCTGAAACACCAGCTGCAGTGGCTCCTAGTCCAGTAGTTTCGGCCCCTTTAACTCCAGTAGAGAGTGCAGTGGAAGAAGCTCCAGCACCAGCTGAAACGACGGTTGCTCCGGAGGGTGATGTCGTTGAAAGTCCACTTGTAGGGGTGGCTTACTTGGCCGCTGGACCAGATAAACCTGCCTTTGTCACAGTTGGAGACAGTGTTAAAAAAGGTCAGACTTTGGTGATCATTGAAGCCATGAAGGTCATGAATGAAATTCCTGCACCTAAGGATGGTGTGGTGACAGAAATTCTCGTTTCAAATGAAGAAATGGTTGAGTTCGGTAAAGGATTGGTACGTATCAAATGATCGATATTCAAGGAATCAAAGAAGCTCTACCCCATCGTTACCCTATGCTCCTAGTGGATCGTGTCTTGGAAGTGAGCGAAGATACCATTGTTGCCATTAAAAATGTGACCATCAACGAACCTTTCTTCAATGGTCATTTTCCACAATACCCAGTTATGCCAGGTGTTCTTATCATGGAAGCCTTGGCTCAGACTGCTGGTGTCTTGGAATTGTCCAAACCTGAAAATAAAGGGAAACTGGTCTTCTATGCTGGCATGGACAAGGTTAAGTTTAAGAAGCAAGTTGTACCAGGTGACCAATTAGTCATGACGGCTACTTTTGTCAAACGTCGTGGTACGATTGCTGTGGTTGAAGCAAAGGCTGAAGTAGATGGTAAGCTTGCAGCGAGTGGTACTCTTACCTTTGCAATTGGAAACTAAGGAGGTTCTCCATGTTTCGTAAAATTTTGATTGCCAACCGTGGTGAGATTGCGGTTCGCATTATTCGAGCTGCGCGTGAATTGGGCATTGCAACCGTAGCAGTCTATTCAACTGCTGATAAGGAAGCTCTTCACACACTCCTAGCGGATGAAGCTATCTGTATCGGACCCGGTAAGGCGACAGAGTCTTATCTCAATATCAACGCTATTTTGTCTGCTGCAGTCTTGACAGAAGCAGAAGCCATCCATCCAGGTTTTGGATTTCTTAGCGAAAACTCCAAGTTTGCCACGATGTGTGATGAAGTGGGGATTAAGTTCATCGGCCCTTCTGGGGCTGTAATGGATACCATGGGAGATAAGATCAATGCGCGTGAGCAAATGATTAAGGCTGGGGTTCCAGTTATCCCAGGATCTGATGGTGAAGTTCACACGGCTGAAGAGGCGCTTGCAGTTGCAGAAAAAATTGGCTATCCAGTCATGCTTAAGGCATCGGCAGGTGGTGGTGGAAAAGGGATTCGTAAGGTTGAAAAGGCAGAAGACTTGGTCGCAGCCTTTGAAACAGCATCCAGTGAAGCCAAGGCCAATTTTGGAAATGGCGCTATGTATCTTGAGCGTGTGATTTATCCAGCTCGCCATATCGAAGTTCAGATCCTTGCAGACCAAGAGGGTCATGTTGTCCATCTTGGTGAACGGGACTGTTCACTTCAACGGAATAACCAAAAGGTCTTAGAAGAAAGCCCATCCATTGCGATTGGCAAAACCCTTCGTAATGAAATTGGTGCTGCAGCCGTTCGTGCAGCAGAGTCTGTAGGCTATGAAAATGCAGGTACGATTGAATTTCTTCTCGATGAAGCCAGTGGCAATTTCTACTTCATGGAAATGAATACTCGTGTGCAAGTTGAACACCCAGTCACAGAGTTTGTTTCAGGTGTTGATATCGTGAAGGAACAGATTCGCATTGCAGGCGGGCAACCTTTACCTTTCAAACAAGAAGATATTGTCCTACGAGGTCATGCTATCGAGTGCCGGATCAATGCAGAAAATCCAGCATTTAACTTTGCTCCAAGCCCAGGTAAAATTACCAATCTCTATCTACCAAGTGGTGGAGTTGGCTTGCGCGTGGACTCAGCAGTTTATCCAGGTTATACCATTCCCCCTTACTATGATAGTATGATTGCTAAAATCATTGTTCATGGGGAGAATCGTTTTGATGCTCTTATGAAGATGCAACGGGCACTTTATGAACTTGATATTGAAGGAGTGCAAACCAATGCAGACTTCCAGTTGGATCTGATTTCAGACCGCCGAGTTATCGCTGGTGATTACGATACTTCCTTCTTGATGGAAACTTTCTTGCCAAAATACCAAGAAAAAGAATAGACTTTCAAACAGTATGAGAACTAAAAGGGGGAGTTATGGCTCTATTTAGTAAAAAGGATAAGTATATTCGGATCAACCCTAACCGTTCCGTAAGGCAGAAACCACAAGCCAAGCCTGAGGTTCCGGATGAACTCTTCTCCCAGTGTCCTGGTTGTAAACACACCATTTACCAAAAGGATCTTGGGAGCGAACGAATTTGTCCCCATTGTAGCTATACTTTCCGTATTTCAGCTCAGGAACGCTTGGATTTGACGATTGATTCTGACAGCTTTGTGGAGATGTTTACGGGTATTGAAACTCAAGATCCATTAAACTTTCCTGGCTACCAGAAAAAATTGGCTACTATGCGTGAAAAGACAGGTTTGGATGAAGCCGTACTAACTGGTACAGCTAGCATCAAGGGACAAAAAGTTGCCCTTGGGATCATGGATTCTAACTTTATCATGGCTTCTATGGGAACCGTTGTGGGTGAAAAAATCACGCGCTTGTTTGAGTATGCAACAGTAGAAAACTTGCCAGTCGTTCTCTTCACAGCTTCTGGTGGAGCCCGTATGCAAGAAGGAATCATGAGCCTGATGCAGATGGCTAAAATTTCTGCGGCAGTTCAACGTCATTCCAAGGCAGGACTTTTTTACTTAACTATTTTAACCGATCCGACAACAGGTGGGGTGACCGCTTCTTTTGCTATGGAAGGGGATATTATCCTAGCGGAGCCACAGAGTTTGGTTGGTTTTGCTGGACGTCGTGTTATCGAAAATACAGTTCGTGAGACCTTGCCGGATGACTTCCAAAAGGCAGAATTTCTGCTTGAACATGGATTTGTTGATGCAATTGTCAAACGGAGAGAATTGCCTGAAACAATTGCTAAATTAGTGAGATTGCATGGAGGAAGTCGCGGATGAATATTGCAAAAATAGTCAGAGAGGTACGCGAGCAGAGTCGCTTGACTGCACTTGATTTTGCCAATGGAATCTTTGACGAGTTTATCGAATTGCATGGAGATCGCTCTTTCCGTGATGATGGTGCGGTTATCGGTGGAATTGGCTGGTTAGGTGAACAGGCAGTAACTGTCCTTGGTATCCAAAAGGGAAAAAGTCTTCATGATAACCTCAAACGAAATTTTGGGCAACCACATCCAGAAGGCTATCGTAAGGCCTTGCGCCTGATGAAACAGGCAGAAAAGTTTGGCCGTCCAGTTGTGACCTTTATCAATACGGCGGGTGCTTACCCAGGTGTTGGTGCCGAGGAACGTGGACAAGGTGAAGCAATCGCCCGAAACCTGATGGAAATGAGTGACCTCAAGGTTCCAATCATCGCGATTATTATTGGTGAAGGAGGATCTGGTGGGGCTCTAGCTCTAGCCGTAGCTAATCGTGTCTGGATGTTAGAAAACTCAATCTACGCCGTACTTAGCCCTGAAGGATTTGCCTCTATCCTTTGGAAGGATGGAAGTCGTGCTATGGAAGCGGCGGAGTTGATGAAAATCACTTCACACGAACTCCTAGAAATGGGAATCGTAGACAAGGTAATCTCAGAAGCAGGGCTGTCAAGTAAAGAACTGCTAGGTTGCGTTAAAAATGAATTGCGTGTAGAACTAGATAGGTTGCAAGAACTACAACTCGACCAACTTATCGAAGAACGTTACCAACGCTTTAGAAAATACTAAGAAATTTTAAAAGCTAGAACTATGTGTTCTAGCTATTTTGATAATAGAGCATGGATAAACATGAATACTCTAGATAAATAAGAAAAACAATCAATAGTATATCCTCTATATTCCCCTAATAGAGAGTTTACCATTAGGAGAGAAAGAATGAAAAAGACAATACATTTAGGAATCTGTATGATTTTAATGTTCCTGTACATTTATTTAACGCCATTAGGAGCTATAACTATAGCTAGGACCTTTGGTTTAGGAATGGACAGCTATATAATCTTCCTAGTTGGAGAAGTGTTGCTTATTTTCTTTTTATTCGTTTTGTGGTTGAAAAAGAAGAAGATGCTCTTTATCTTCGAGAAAAAGGGTTGGCGCTGGTCTTATCTCGCTTTCTTAGTGGCTTGCTTTCTTATATATTCTTTTTTAAATGGATTTAGAATGCAGAATATTCGATTGATTGACCATAGTTTTATTTTCCAAGACCTTCTTTCAGAACTTTACTTAAACGGAAGAGAAACGACTCTATCAAGTCTTATATTTTTAATCTTTAACATTTCGATTGTACCTGTTGTTGAGGAGACAATCTATAGAGGTTATTTTATGAATACCTTCTTTCCGAAGTCGGAGTTTTATTTGGATGTGATCTTGTCTTCTTTCATCTTTGGGCTCAGTCACTTGGTTCTATCCCATCGTGACCCCATCAGTCTCATAATTTATAGTATTCTCGGTCTTCTATTTGCAGTCGCTTATCGAGTTACAGGCAGTCTTCGTTTTACCATTGTTTGTCATAGTTTCTATAATGTTATTCCCTATGCTCCGTCGCTCTTATTTTATATCTATTATTTGATTTTTAGATAGTGGTAGGCAAAGAAAAAAGTGTTTGATATCTATCAAACACTTTTTCTAATTTAATGGGAAGATGGAGAAATCTCTTTTATCAATTTCTTATTTCTCGATGAGTAAAGCTGCCGTTTAGGATAAAAAATTGACAGTTTAAGAGATAGACTATAAAAAAGACAAAAAAGATGTATACTGTAGATGTAAGCTGACAAAAATTTATTTTAAGGAGCTACTTGATATGATAGGTACAGATACATTTACAGTTCTTCCATCTGAAGACTTAGAGTAAGTTTCAGGTGGTAGTATGATTTGGTTAGTTGATGATAGACATTGGGCTTCGCCATATGCATATAGTTTGGCGACAGAATGGATTACAATACTGAATCATGCGACTAGACGTGCTTATGGTATTGGCTATTGATAAATTAAAGGGGTAAGTATGAAAAAACTAGGGCATTTGGGAGTCTATACATCACTGGTATTTCTATCGGTTTATCTACCAGAGTTAGGGATTATGCATCTAACTAAGTTTTTAGGATGGGGGATAGACGGCTATTCTATCTTTTTAACAGTTGAAGTAATAGCTCTTTTGCTATTATTTATCTACTGGCTCAAAAAGAAAGAGATGCTCTATATTTTTGAAAAAAAGGGCTCGAAGAAGTCAAGATTCTTTTACCTTATAGTTGGTCTAGTGGCTACTTATTTTGATCGTCAATTGGTGGATGCTTTTCAGTTACGGTTTCATCACCTAATTGATAACAAGTATATCTTTCAAGACCTTCTTTCGATTCTATACTCCAATGGGCAACCAACTTTTCTATCAACTGTTCTCAGTTTTAGTTTAACAGTAGTCTTCGCACCTATATTAGAGGAACTGATTCATAGAGGGTATTTTATGAATACCTTTTTCCCCCAGTCCAAGTACTATCTGGATGTTATCCTATCTGCTCTTATCTTTGGACTTAGTCATTTGATCCTAACTCATCGAGATCCTATCAGTTTGATTATTTATAGTTTAGGCGGTCTCTTCTATGCCCTTGTCTACCGTTGGACAAAGAACTTAAAAATTACCATCCTGTGCCATAGTTTTTTCAACTTCCTTATTTATGCAAAACCCATCTGGATTTTTGTTTATAATTATATCTATTATCATTTTTTTAGATAGTAGGAAGTAAAGAAAAAGTGTTTGATAGCTGTCAAACACTTTTTCTAATTACTGTTCTTCTGTTACAAACTGACTGAGCAGTCCGTTGATAAAACGGGCAGATTTTTGATCTGAGAAGTTCTTTGCAAGCTCAATAGCTTCATTGACAGCAACCAACTGTGGAGTGTCGAATGAAGTGATTTCAAAGACTCCCAAGCGAAGGAGGTTTCTCTCCACGAGTGTTAAACGCTCGATGGTCCAACCTGCTTTTAAATGCTGTGTGATTTGCTTGTCTAGTTCTTCCTTTTTAGCCTGAACACCAGAAACTAGCTCTGTCAAAAAGGCTGGAAGTTGCACATCCGTATCTTCACGATCATGAGTATAGGCGAAACGACAAGCAGTTTCGACATCCGTACCGAATTCAAGGCTCATGAGAGCTTGAAAAGCGCATTTACGGAGTTGGCGTCTAGATTCTAATAGTGGACTAGTCATTGAGGAAGTCCTCGTCAAATAGATCTTTCAATTCTGGTTTTGGTGTTTTATCTGGAACGATACCTGCAACGTGAATATTGATAGCAGCGAGTTCTACATCAGCCATATTGCGGACGGCATCTTTAACAGCTTTCTGGATAGCAACAGCTACCTTAGGAACTTTTACTCCGTACTCAAGGTAGAGATAGATATCTGCTGTGAGCTCTTCGTCCACGTTTTTTAGATAAACGCCACGGCCGAGTGAAAGTTTTGAAAGGGTATCAGATACTGATTTGTTTGAAAAAGAGTGAACACCCTCTACTTTTGCAGTAGCAATAGCAATGATTTTTTCAAGTACACGTGGGGCGATAACGATTTCGCCAAGTTGTTCTTCAATTCCCATAGAATGACCTCTTTCTAGAGATTAGGCACGAGAAACGTAAGTTCCTTCTGCAGTGTTGATAACGAGTTTTTGTCCTGCTTCGATGAAGTCTGGAACGTTTACGACAAGTCCAGTTTCCATCGTTGCTGGTTTACCAGAACCTGTAACAGTAGCACCTTTGATAGATGGTTGAGTTTCTGCAACTGTCAATTCGACAGTAGTAGGAACGGTAACACCAATCACTTCAGTTCCGTAGAATTGGATCTTCACTTCTGAGTTTTCAAGAATGTAAAGCAATTCGTTTTCAACGTTGACTACAGGGATTTCGTATTGGTCGTAAGTTTCTGTATTCATGAAGTAGGCTGTGTCATCCATTTTGTACAAGTATTGAGCTGGGACAGTCTCGATGATAGCTTGTTCAAATTTTTCCTCTGGACGGTAGCTTGTGTCAAATGTAGAACCAGTACGGACATCACGCAATTTCATACGCATGATCGTGTTTCCTTTACCTGGTTTGTGGTGGCTAGCTTCCAAAACGCGGATCAATTTACCGTCAGCTGTTTCAAAGGTCATACCAGCTTTTAATTTACTTGCTTCAATCATGTTTTTACCTCTTTAATAAATAATTTACTCTTTATTGTACCATAAAAGACAACATTACTCAAATGTCAAAAGGAGCTTAATTAGTTGACTGGTACGATATTTCCATCTTCGTCTTTGGTAACGAGGACGTATTTTCCATCGACTTCGATGTAAAAATTCTTGCTGGCAGTTTGTCCAGTGTTTTGAGCCGGTACTTGATTTTGAACTTGTTGGCTTAGTTGACCACCCAGAGTTTGGCCAAGATTCATGCCCATAAACATGTTCATCCCATTGCCATTCCCCTCATTGGCAGCTGCAGCAATAAGCGCTTCGTTTCGAGCACGGCGTTCTTCGATTTCAATCGTGTTGTACTTCATTGCCACGAGCTCACTATCAAGCTTGCGAACGATATCAAGACTTTCTTGGTCGTAGCTGAGGTCTTCAAGCAAGATATTAGTTGCTTCAATCCCGTAGAGACCTGTCCAAACCTTGTTAACCTCTTGTTTAGCGAGTTCGTTAAAGGTGTCTTGGTTGGCATTGAGGCTATAGATATCAACCTTGTTTTCGTTGGTATATTTGGCAATGGCAATCGCGATTTTTGGTGCGATATTTTGACGGAGCGTTCCTTGAGCTACATCTTGGAGAGTAAATGGCTGTCCGTCAGTAATTTGACGGCTAACAGAACTCACGTAGAAGAGGACTGGATCTGCTATTTTTACATCAAACAAGCCATAGAAACGGATGTTGAGCAGTTGTTGGTAACGTTCGCTGAAGTATTCGACCGCATTTTGTGTGCCGAACTTATTACCTGCAATAGGTTGCATGCGGATAAAGATAATTTCTTGTTGAGTGATGACTTGTCCACCAAAAGAGAAACGGTTTTTAAAGTTTTCCCAAGTGCCCTTTAAACCACCTTTTTCAAGGAGCCAGGCGTTATCACCTGCTTGCCATTCGTGGCTACCAGCTTCGAGGACCTCACCAAGGAAGGTACCGTTGTTTACCAAAACAGCGGTATAACCTTGAGGAACGATAACCACACTGCCATCTGACAAGAGGCCTGTATTTTGATTGCTGTGACGAGAACGTCCATCAGGGTCTTTTGTGAGTAATTGTCCCTTGATGGCCAAGGCATCGCCAGAGACATTATCTGGAAGGACAATGGCTTCCTTGAATTTACTATCATTAAAACTATTTAAGCCTGCTGATAAGGCTGCACGTATAAATCCCATAATTCCTCCTAATTATAAAGCTCGTCTTCATCCACAACATCATAGGTATCGAGTACCCATTGGTTTGGGCTGCGAGAGAGATTGGCACCACAGTAGTCGCACTCGCTAACTGCAGAGATTTTCAATGGGGCGCCACAGTTTGGACAGTGGTCGCTCACAACTTCGTCTGGATTGACTGCTTGCGTTTGGCTACCGTGTTGGCGGATAAAGTTCAATTGATACACGGTGAAGAGATCTTTTTTAGGGTCTCCTTCAATGACACGGCGAGTCTCATCGTCAATGACATAGTCCCGCAAGGTAGATGACAGGATCACCACTAAGGTATCGTTTCCGTCAGGATTTTCAATGAACTCCTTGATGCGAACATTTTCGATACAAACTTTCTCTAAAACATTAGTTGTTTTAGCACGAATATGGTCTTCGAGTTGGGTACTGTGTTGAGAGTAGAGACTGGTGCTTTCTAAAGCTCGGACAGAGTTCCAATTTTTCTCAGTCCAGGCAACTTGCAATTTAAGGTAGACTTCCTTAACCCAAGATGTGAAGGCTACCGCGTCAAAGTTTGGATCCCCATATTTCACACGACTAATGGCCAGTGTGTTGTGTCCAACTCGACGATGGAGCGTTTGATAATCATTACTAGTGTAGGTTGAACTCGAATCTCCAGACTTATTCTGCAAGGATTTGACGATAACAACTAGTATGATTCCTCCGACTAATATGAACATAAATCCTAGATAGGGAGAGCTAGTAGAACTGTCAGAGGATGATCCATATCCAGAGCGGTAGTAGTGGTATGATGATCCGCCAGAACGACTTCCACCTCCACTTGAGCGGCTACTACTGCGGCTGCTCCCTCCACTTCTGGAATGTCCGACACCCGCATCAACGATTTGAGGCACGGATAGAAAAACAAGTAATAAACAGGTCATTAAAAGAGCGTAAAACTTTTTCATGTGTCTCCTAACTATATGATTGAAAAGGTAGAATTCTGAATTCGAATGATTATTAAACTATTTAATAACCTTTAAAAATCATCTAAGATATACTAGGCGTTATTTACTAGCATTTAGCTTCTTTATGGAATGGTGCTCAATGAGCCATCCTACAATCCATCCTATTGCTAGCAAGTAATTTTCAAAAGCACCGATAGCATTTACAGGAGAGTGATACTCCATATAATTGAGTAAGTGATTTGTTCCTATTCCAATTCCGCCAATAATGAGAGCAAGAAGTGCGATTCGTAGATAGAACCAATCGTATTTAATATTGATAGCGAGAATAATAATCAATACAGCTAGATTCCATATTCCAATTTCTCGTTGCCAACCAGCAGATATTCCGTACCCGGAGTGGCTTCCCATGTACGATGGAAAGAAAATTTGTAGTATAGAAGCGCCTAACATAGCGATGATGACTAAGACAAATAGCAATCGTAAAAATTTGTTCATTTATTCTCCTTGTCTCATTCTCGTCTTAAAAGTAGAAAAAAGTGTATAAAGAGTAAATTATTCACTTTCTTTCAACTTAGCTAATTCCTGTGCAAGTAGTTTAAGGGCGACTTGTGGGTTGGCTTGGCCTTTGGTTGCTTTCATAAGGAATCCTGTGAAGGCCTTGTCTGCGTTGCGTTTGCCTGACTTGAAGTCGGCAACAGCAGCTTCGTTATCCGCAAAGACTTGGTGGATGATTGGGATCAAGATATCTGGATCAGAGATTTGCACCAAGCCTGCTTTTTCCACGTATTCACGCGCGCCACCACCATTTTTAGCTAGGTGGACAAAGACTTTCTTGGCAATCTTAGAAGAGATCGTGCCGTCTTCGATGATGGCAATCATTTCTACCAAGTTTTCTGGTGTCAATTCGATTTGTTCCAGTGTTTTACCTTCGGCGTTCAAGAACTGAGCGACTTCACCTTGGAGCCAGTTAGAGACTTGTTTGGCATCGCCACCGAGGGCAACAGCTTTTTCAAAGAAGTCAGAAGTGACTTTGTTTGCCGTCAACTGGCTGGCATCGTAGTCTGACAAGCCAAGGTCAGATACGTAGCGCGCACGGCGTTCTTTTGGAAACTCTGGCAATTCTGTACGCATTTCCTCAATCCACTCATCTGAGATTTCAAAGAGTGGTAGGTCTGGTTCTGGGAAGTAGCGGTAGTCAGCAGCGCCTTCCTTAACACGCATGAGGATGGTTGCCTTGTTAGCTTCATCGTAACGGCGTGTTTCTTGGCGGATTTGACCACCTGAGCGAAGGATTTCAGCTTGGCGTTGGACTTCGTATTCAAGACCCTTACGAACGTTTGAGAAGGAGTTGAGGTTCTTCAACTCAGTCTTGGTACCGAATTTTTCTTGACCATAAGGACGAAGGGAAATGTTGGCATCCACACGCATCGAACCTTCTTCCATCTTAACGTCAGAAATTCCAGCATACTGGATAACTTCCTTAAGAGCTGTCAGGTAAGCGTAGGCTTCTTCTGGGGAACGCATGTCGGCTTCAGATACAATCTCAATCAATGGTACTCCTTGGCGGTTGAGGTCTACATAGGAGTAGCCATCTGTACCGTGGGTGTTTTTACCAGCATCTTCTTCCAAGTGAGCGCGCTCGATACCAATTTTCTTAGTCGTACCGTCTTCTAGCTCCACTTCAATCCAGCCGTTGTAGCCGATTGGCTCATCAAACTGAGAAATTTGGTAGGCTTTTGGATTATCAGGGTAGAAGTAGTTCTTGCGGTCGAAGTGCATCTTTTTGTGGATGTCCATGTTGAGGGCAAGAGCGGCCTTGATACCAGCATCGACAACACCTTTATTGAGAACCAGAAGTACTCCTGGGAAAGACCAGTCAATCACGTTGGTGTTGGCATTTTGGTCATTTCCAAAGTGGGCAGAAGTAGGTGAGAAGATTTTTGAATTGGTGTTGAGCTCTACGTGGACTTCAAGTCCAATGACTGTTTCAAAGTTCATTAGTTGTCACCTCCAAAAATCACGGGTTGTTGTTTGTGGTAGTCTGTTGTTGCTTCAAAGGCAGCAGCAGCTCGGTAAATGGTCTCTTCTGAGTATTTAGGACCAATCAATTGCAGACCGACAGGTAGACCTTGAGAGAATCCAGCAGGAATTGAAATTCCTGGGAGACCTGCTAAGTTGACTGGGATGGTCAAAAGGTCAGCCAAGTACATGGCAACTGGGTCGTGGTTGAGTGAGTCCAAATCATAGGCAACACTTGGAGCAGTTGGTCCCAAAATCAAGTCGTAATCCGCAAAGACTTTTTCGAAATCTTGGATGATGAGGGTACGGACCTGACCAGCTTTCTTATAGTAGGCATCATAGTAACCTGATGAAAGGCTGAAAGTACCTAGCATGATACGGCGTTTTACCTCTTCACCGAAACCTTGGCTACGGCTGTTTACATAGATTTCATCAAGGTTGCTTGCATCTTCTGCGCGGTAGCCATAACGGATACCGTCAAAGCGTTGCAAGTTTGATGAGGCTTCTGATGAAGCGATGATGTAGTAAACGGCAACACCGTATTTAGAGTGAGGAAGGCTGACTTCTTCGACGATGGCACCAAGTTTTTCAAAGTGTTTAGCGGCATTCAGAATGGTTTCCTTAACCTCTGGGTCAATCCCTTCACCAAGGTATTCCTTAGGCAAAGCAATTTTCATTCCCTTGATGTCTTGGCCGATTTTTGAAGTAAAGTCAGCGATGCGGATAGGAGCAGAGGTAGAGTCTTTGGCGTCTTCGCTAGCAATCGCATTGAGCAAGAGGGCATTTTCTTTAACAGTTGGTGCAAAAGGTCCAATCTGGTCTAATGAGCTACCAAAGGCAATGAGACCGAAACGAGAAACGGTTCCGTAGGTTGGCTTGAGACCAACGATCCCGTTGAAGGCAGCAGGTTGGCGGATGGAACCACCAGTATCAGAACCAAGTGACAAGCGGACTTGCCCAGAAGCTACAGCTGCGGCAGAACCGCTTGATGAACCACCAGGAACCTTGCTGTGGTCCCAAGCATTTTTAGTGGCACCGTAGTAAGAAGTTTCACCTGATCCACCCATGGCAAACTCGTCCATGTTGGTTTTTCCGACAACAATCATACCCTTGGCTTTGGCATTGGCAACAGCTGTCGCATCAAAGATAGGCTCGTAGTTGTAGAGCATTTTTGAGGCAGCAGTTGTGAGGATGCCGTCAGTAGAAATATTATCCTTAACAGCCAGTGGAATTCCTGAAAGGACATTATCCGCGTCAATTCCAGCTTCATCAATGGCTTTAGCTTGAGCAAGGGCTTGTTCTTCAGCGATAGTGACAAAAGCATTGATAGCTTTCTCGCGAGACTTGATATCTTCAAGCGTGGCTTGGGTCAATTCAGTAGCTGAAATCTCCTTAGATACAAGGAGGTTGTGCAAGTCTTCAATCGTTTTGTTATTAAAAGTCATTAGGCATCTCCTCCATCATCTAGGATAGCTGGTACCTTGATATAGTAGTTTTCTTTTTCAGGTACGTTTTTAAACAAGCGGTCACGGTCTGTTCCTTCTTCGGCCACATCAGGGCGGAGTACGGTCTTGCGGTCAGCCATGGTCGTAGTAGGTGCGACACCAGTTGTGTCGACTTCGCCTAACAATTCAACCATGTCAACAATCTTAGACAAGGTTGTCGCAAAGGCAGCAGTTTCTTCTTCAGAGAATCTTAATTTTGAAAGATCGGCAACGTGTGTTACCTCTTCTTGCGTAATTTTCATCTTGCATCCTTTCGTGAAATGATGATTTTTAGTCTGTTCTATTTTACCATATTTTCCTATAAATAAGGGAGCCAAACTGAAAAGAAATAGAAATTGAAAAATCGCTTTTAATTCGCTATAATGGTTAAACTAGAGAATAGAAAAAATAAGAGTTAGGATAGAAATATGTTCCATCAATTTATCACCAGATCTCAAACGGTTCCTCCTCCCATTTCGCTCTTTTGGTATGGGATTATGATGCTTACTTTAGTGCTTTGTATTTATGGAGCACTTGCTTATCATAATAATCCGAAATTTGTTCGCTTGTTTAAGGGGATTCAGATCCTCCAGTTGCTAGCCCTATATAGCTGGTATGTTGGTTTTGGGATTCCCTTTTCTAACAGCCTTCCTTTTTATCATTGTCGTTTGGCTATGTTTGCGGTGGTTTTCTTGCCCGATAAATGGCGGAGCAAGCAGTATTTTGCTCTTTTAGGAGCTAGTGGAGCGGTATTTGCTTTGGTTTACCCAGTTTTTGATCCCTATGATTTCCCCCATATCACCAGTTTTTCATTTTTGATTGGGCACTATGCCCTTCTAGTGAATTCCTTGGTTTACTTGATGAATCACTATGACAAGACCTTGCTCAAGAAATATATGATTGTAGCCTATACCTTTATTCTCAATCTCTTTCTAGTTGGGGTTAATCAGGTGACGGGTGGAAATTATGGTTTGTTAAACAAGACACCTTTTATTCCGGATGCACCCCTGTGGTTAAAATATCTTCTCGTGTCCGTCATCCTTTCGCTGGCTCTGGTTCTCTTTGATATCTTGTTCAAGAAACGGTGGAAAAAGAGAAATCAGGTGCAATCTTTACTCTAGCTCGCCTTTTCATCGGATGAGCAATTGAAAAACTCCCCCAAATCCGCTATAATGGAGAGTTGAAAGGAATGGTAAAATCCAATGTAAACATCATTCTTAGCTACTGAAACAACTAAAAATAGAACATCAAAGAAAGAGAACTTATGACTATTCAAGAAGAAATTAAGAAACGTCGTACTTTTGCTATCATCTCCCACCCGGACGCGGGTAAGACAACCATCACTGAGCAGTTGCTCTACTTTGGGGGTGAGATTCGTGAGGCTGGTACGGTAAAAGGGAAGAAAACAGGGACTTTTGCCAAGTCTGACTGGATGGATATTGAGAAACAACGTGGGATTTCGGTCACGTCATCTGTTATGCAATTTGACTATGATGGTAAGCGCGTGAACATCCTCGACACACCAGGGCACGAGGACTTCTCAGAAGATACTTATCGTACCTTGATGGCGGTGGATGCTGCCGTCATGGTCGTCGACTCTGCCAAGGGTATCGAGGCCCAAACCAAGAAATTGTTTGAGGTTGTGAAGCACCGTGGCATTCCAGTCTTTACCTTTATGAACAAGCTGGACCGTGACGGTCGTGAGCCACTGGATCTCTTGCAAGAACTAGAAGAAGTCCTAGGTATTGCGAGCTATCCTATGAACTGGCCAATCGGGATGGGGAAAGCCTTCGAAGGCTTGTACGACCTCTATAACCAACGTTTGGAACTTTATAAAGGGGATGAGCGTTTTGCTAGTCTGGAAGATGGGGACAAGCTCTTTGGCAGCAATCCTTTCTACGCTCAGGTTAAGGACGATATCGAACTGTTGCAAGAAGCAGGAAATGAATTTTCAGAAGAAGCTATTCTTGCAGGAGAACTGACTCCAGTCTTCTTTGGTTCAGCCCTCACTAACTTTGGGGTGCAGACCTTCCTTGAGACCTTCCTTAAGTTTGCTCCAGAACCACATGGCCACAAGAAAACAGATGGCGAAATTGTGGATCCTTATGACACGGATTTCTCAGGATTTGTCTTTAAAATCCAAGCCAACATGGACCCTCGTCACCGTGACCGCATTGCCTTTGTCCGTATCGTATCAGGTGAGTTTGAGCGAGGGATGAGTGTCAATCTGCCTCGTACTGGGAAGACTGCCAAGCTTTCTAATGTCACCCAGTTTATGGCAGAAAGTCGTGAGAATGTGACCAATGCCGTAGCAGGTGATATCATCGGGGTTTACGATACCGGTACTTATCAGGTTGGAGACACCTTGACGGTTGGAAAAAACAAGTTTGAATTTGAACCACTGCCAACCTTTACCCCTGAGATTTTCATGAAAGTTTCTGCTAAGAACGTCATGAAGCAAAAATCCTTCCATAAGGGGATTGAGCAATTGGTGCAAGAGGGAGCCATTCAGCTTTACAAGAATTACCAAACAGGTGAGTATATGCTAGGTGCTGTTGGTCAACTTCAATTTGAAGTATTTAAGCACCGTATGGAAGGCGAGTACAATGCGGAAGTGGTCATGAGCCCAATGGGTAAAAAGACCGTTCGTTGGATCAAGCCTGAGGACTTGGATGAACGGATGTCATCAAGCCGAAATATCTTGGCTAAAGACCGTTTTGACCAACCTGTCTTCCTCTTTGAAAATGACTTTGCTCTTCGCTGGTTTGCGGACAAGTATCCAGACGTAGAGTTGGAGGAGAAGATGTAAATCGTTACAAATGACTAGCAACACAAAGTTGCTATCATTTAACGGTAACCGCTATGGCGGTTTACCTAAACGCTTCACTAGGTAAAACCCACGAATGGTATCGATTCGTGGGTTTTGCCGTCGTAACATAAAGGAAGCGAACTAGCTAACTGCCTTACTAACTACGTTTGGCAAATAGAATCGATTTGCCAAACTCCGTGTCGTAGTGTAAAATCGGCTTACCTAAACGCTTCACTAGGAAAAATCCACGAATTTTATCGATTCGTAGATTTTTCCGTTGTAACGGGTAGTGAGAGGGCTAGCAACCTGCCTCACTAATTCATCGGCGAAAAATAATCGTTTTCGCCTCTTCGTGTCGTAGATTTCGGCTATTAATTAGTATGGCATTTTGCTTAAATGCGTCGTAAGAAAAGTCCGTGAATGCTTTCGATTCGTGGATTTTTTTGTTGGAAAGGCTAGAAAGTTACCTCGGCTACCGGCCTCATTGATTCATTTGTGAAACTGCCTTTAAATACTCTATTCCTAAAAGTCTGTGGATGCTATTGATTCATGGACTTTTTCTATATTTTGAATAAAAATCAATTCCCTGAGTGATTGGAATTATTTGCTCAAATTTTAAAGCATTTGGAAATGGTTAAAAATAAATAAAATATATTAACAGAACAATAAAATGAAAATTATATTGAAAAAACAGAATAGATTTGAAATAAAGTCATTTTTGAAATCATTTTCTTTCTTTAGAGTGTGTTATAGATATTGAATTGTCGGTATATTTGGTATATAATAAAAAGATAGTATTTTATAGGTGAATAAATTCTTTTTTATATAGAGGGAAGTAACATGTTTTTTAGACGCCAGAAAGGTGAATATAGAGAAACAGACCGTGTGACACGGTACAAATTAATCAAATCAGGGAAGCATTGGCTACGGGCCTCGACTTCCCTTTTTGGCTTATTTAAGGTGATGCGTGGAAGCGCGGATACGAGCCAAGTAAAGACAGAAATGGTTGAAAAGCAAGAAGGTCAGAAGTTGACGGGCTTGGATGTCTTGAAAGGGATAGCAGCTACGGGGACGATCTTAGGTGGTTTTGCTGCGACGCAAACGCGTGTTTATGCCAATGATGCAGTCGCTGTTGAAAAGACTGTCGAATCAAAAGATACCTTGGCGACGAGAGATTCAGTAGTACTGGGGACGACTCAGGATCATCAAGATACTGCTAGCTTGTCTCTGTCTACCAGTCAAAGCCAGTCATTGTCAGAATTAAATTCGCAGAGCGCCAGTCAATCTGCCTCTACGAGTCAGTCCATCAGTGCCTCAAGCTCTTCTAGTATGAGCCAGTCGATGAGCCAATCTGCTTCTACTAGTCAATCTTTGGCAAACAGTCAAAGTGTAACTGCTAGTTCAAGTGAATCCCTTGGAACACAAAATCAAGCGAATAGTAATCTGTCAGAGAGAGCTTCAGTTGGTGTTCAAAGTCAGTACCAAGCAAGTGAGCCAGCTCGGGAGACAGTGAAAGAATCACAACCTTCAAAAGAATTAAAAGCAGTTGATTTTTCTACAGAATCCTTGCCTCAAAGTGAGTCTGGTCTTGTAAAGAATGAAGATGTGACGGCTGAATCAGGTCTCACAATGACTTCCGTTGCCATGACGGAAAAACAAAATGAAGAAAAACGGAAGAAATTAGAGGCCTTGTCTGCTGAGATTGGGCAGTTTCTAGCTCAAGCGCAGGGACTTCCGAACTCGGATGAGGCGATCACGAAGGCTAGTCTAACGAAGAATGAGATAGCAGAAGCCTTGAAAGGTGAGGCTTCTGACCTTGCCACTATCCTACAAAAAGCTACAGAAGCTCGAAACAGTATTGCAAATGCTGTATTACGTGCCAACTCTGGACTTCGTGACAGCAGAAATGGACAAGCTTTGACCCAAGCTTCAAATACCGCTAGCTTCAGAGCTGCTAGGGATACTGAGAAGCCAGAACTTCAGAAAATAACCGTTACAGGTGGCGCAGTTCTAGAAGGGCAAAAATTTAAAATTTATCGAGAAGAAAATTTTTCTGGGACCATTGAGTTTACTGATAACAGTGGTCGAATTGAACATGCAAAATTTGTTCCTACTGCTGTTCCCGCGGCCTATCCGGCTACTTCAACCGTTGTCTCATTCACTACGAGTAATGGTCAAAGTATCAGCATGATTGTTCCGACAAATAAACTAGCCAAAGATGGAAATGCTACAGCATCAAATCCTTTCACCGTTTCAATCACGGGTTCTGTTGGAAAAAATCAAGCAGTAAATAGTTTGTGGACTCGTTATGTTTTCACCTATGATCAGGAAGGTAATTTTAGCGGAAATACTACTGACGTAGGTCTTGTAAAAGATTTAACAGCCAACCCTGCCGCAATTCAATTTGAAGTCCATGCTCAGTCTGAAAAGTACGAACCAGCTATCAATGCTGAGGTGAATCGAAACTTTACTCTAACTGCCAATTCAGGGACTGTTTCTGTTGGTGAAGCCAGTCAGTACATCACGAATGCTACAGGGACGCCAGAATTACCTACTACAGGAATTACTAAGGGAACTAGAACAACCTATACTTGGAAATCTGGAACCAATACGAATTTGTCTGCTGGTCGGCATACTTTGACAGCGGTGGTAACTTATCCAGATGGAAGTACGGATGAAATTGACGTGAGCTTTAATGTGCGCCCTCAGACGCCAAGGATAGAGAATCAATATCTTAACGAAAAAGGTGGGCTCTCAAATCAAGCGATTACGGTAGATGGGGTTGCTCCAGGTGGGACAGTTACTTTAACAATTGCAGGTGAAACATTTACCAAACAGGCAACGGGGAGTTCTACCAGTGTAACCTTTACTGCAACTGACTTGAAGAAAGTATATGATCGCAATGGAGGACGACTTCCTAGTGGACCAGTGACTGCAAGTACGACAGTGGATGGTTTGGTTTCAGATACATTTAATGGACAAATCACGCCAAATCAAGCGTCAATTTCAGTAAGTAATAGCCAGTCTGCTTCAGCGAGTTCGAGTCAATCTGCATCTGCAAGTGCTAGTCAGTCAGCGTCTGTAAGCTCCAGCCAATCCGCTTCAGCGAGCGCGAGCCAATCTGTATCGGTGAGTTCAAGTCAATCCGCATCCGTGAGCGCTAGTCAGTCAGTATCGGTAAGTGCGAGCCAATCAGCCTCAGCAAGTGCTAGCCAGTCCGCATCTGTAAGTTCAAGTGAGTCAGCTTCATTGAGTGCCAGCCAATCCGCTTCAGCAAGCTCAAGTCAGTCTGCATCAGTAAGTTCGAGTCAGTCCGCATCAGTGAGTGCCAGCCAATCTGCATCAGTAAGCTCCAGCCAATCCGCCTCAGCGAGCTCGAGCCGATCCGCATCAGTGAGTGCCAGCCAATCAGCATCGGTAAGCTCGAGTCAATCCGCCTCAGCGAGCGCCAGCCAGTCTGCCTCAGTAAGTTCGAGTCAGTCCGCTTCAGCGAGCTCGAGCCAATCCGCTTCAGTGAGCGCAAGTGAATCTGCATCAGTGAGCTCGAGTCAGTCCGCCTCAGTGAGCGCAAGTGAATCTGCATCAGTGAGCTCAAGCCGATCTGCATCAGTAAGTGCCAGTCAATCCGCTTCAGCCAGCGCCAGCCAATCCGCCTCAGCGAGCTCAAGCCAATCTGCATCATTGAGTGCAAGTGAGTCAGCATCAGCGAGCGCAAGTGAATCGGCTTCCGTAAGCTCGAGTCAATCCGCCTCAGCGAGCTCGAGCCAGTCTGCCTCAGTAAGTTCGAGTCAGTCCGCTTCAGTGAGCTCGAGTCAATCAGCCTCAGTCAGCTCAAGTCAATCCGCTTCAGCAAGTGCCAGCCAATCCGCTTCAGTAAGCTCGAGTCAATCCGCTTCAGCGAGCGCGAGCCAATCTGTATCGGTGAGCTCAAGTCAATCGGCTTCAGTGAGTGCGAGCCAGTCAGCGTCAGTGAGCGCAAGTCAATCCGCTTCATTGAGTGCTAGTCAGTCAGCTTCAGTAAGTGCCAGCCAGTCAGCGTCCGTAAGCTCAAGCCAATCAGCATCTGCAAGTGCCAGTCAATCCGCCTCAGCCAGCTCAAGCCAGTCTGCATCAGTAAGCTCGAGTCAGTCCGTGTCAGCGAGCGCAAGTGAGTCAGCATCTGCAAGCTCGAGTCAGTCAGCTTCAGCCAGCGCTAGCCAATCCGCTTCAGTGAGTGCCAGCCAATCCGCTTCAGTAAGCTTGAGTCAATCTGCTTCGGCAAGTTCGAGCCAGTCAGCCTCAGTAAGTTCGAGTGAGTCAGCATCAGTAAGTTCGAGTCAGTCCGCATCAGTGAGTGCCAGCCAATCCGCTTCAGCGAGCGCAAGCCAGTCAGCCTCAGCAAGTTCGAGTCAATCCGTCTCAGCAAGTTCGAGCCAGTCAGCGACAGTCAGCTCAAGTCAGTCAGCTTCAGCAAGTGCGAGTCGATCAGCATCGGTAAGCTCAAGTCAATCAGCATCAGCGAGCTCCAGCCAATCTGCTTCATTTAGCGCGAGCCAATCCGCTTCATTGAGCGCCAGCCAGTCAGCCTCAGCAAGTTCGAGTCAATCCGCCTCAGCAAGTTCGAGTCAGTCAACTTCAGCGAGCGCAAGTCAATCAGCATCAGTGAGCGCAAGTGAGTCAGCATCTGTAAGCTCGAGTGAATCAGCCTCAGCGAGCGCAAGCCAATCAGTATCATTGAGTTCGAGCCAATCAGCCTCAGCCAGCTCGAGTCAATCAGCGTCTGTAAGCTCAAGTCAGTCTGCCTCTGTAAGCTCAAGCCAATCTGCCTCAGCCAGCGCAAGCCAGTCCGCCTCAGTAAGCTCGAGTCAGTCTGCGTCTGTAAGCTCCAGTCAATCCGCTTCAGCGAGTGCTAGCCAATCAGCTTCCGTAAGCTCAAGTCAGTCTGCTTCGGTAAGCTCCAGCGAATCCGCTTCAGCAAGTACCAGCCAGTCTGCCTCAGTCAGCTCAAGCGAATCAGCTTCGGTGAGCTCAAGTCAATCCACATCAGTCAGTGCCAGCCAGTCTGCATCCGTAAGCTCAAGCCAATCCGCTTCAGTGAGCGCCAGCGAATCCGCTTCAACAAGTACTTCAACTTCTGCAAGTATGCTAGCAGACGAGTTAGCGTTGGAAAGTGCCTCGATCTCAGCAAGTACATCAGTGAGCGAATCTACCTCAACGAGCGAATCACTCTCAGCTAGCATGTTAGCCAGTGAATCGACTCTAGAAAGTGCTTCGATTTCAGCAAGTGTGTCTATGAGCGAGTCAGCGTCGATTAGCACTAGTCTTTCGATTTCAGATTCTATTAGTAGATCTGCGTCAGCAAGTGCTCTGGTATCTACTTCAACAAGCACCTCTCTCTCAATGGCCAGCATTGCAAGCCAAGGTCAATCCGCTTCAAGCAAGCCGAAACAAGTCTTGCCAAATACAGGAGCGTCGACTTCGGTAGCATCTGCTTTGTTGGGAGCATTGGCAGCTGTGACAGGTATCGGTCTTCTTGCCAAGAAGGATCAGAATGACGATCAAGAAAGTCATTGATAAGATATAAAAATCAATGAATAAATAGTAAAATGGAAAACCTTTGAAAACATGATTTTTCAAAGGTTTTTTCTATATGTGAGAAGGGGAAAATCCTCTTTCGAGTTTGAAATAAACTAGGGGAAAAGGTATAATAGGAAGGTGAGATAATCATCGAAAAAATCAGAACTACAGTAGTAGAAAAGTAGCCAAAAGAATGTGAAAAGAAAAGGGGACGAAATGAAAAAAGAGCTTCAAAAAGCCATTGTACTCGGTGGTGATAATGCATATATGGACAAGATTGAGACAACAATCAAGTCAATCTGTGCCCATAACCGAGCAGTGACTTTTTATGTTTTCAATGATGATTTGCCATCTGAATGGTTTCAGCTCATGGAGAGACGTCTAGAGCCTCTAGCCTCAAAAATCGTCAATGTCAAGATTAGTCATCATGGCTTAAAGGAGTATCATCTTCCCTTGGCTCATCTAAGTTACGCGGCTTACTTTCGTTATTTTATTCCTCAGTATGTCAGCGAAGACCTAGCCTTGTACCTGGATTCGGATATCATCGTTAGATCAAACCTAGATCAACTCTTTTTAGAAGATATGGTGGACTGGCCGGTAGCTGCTGTAGCAGATGCTCTAGTTCCTAGCACTTTTAATTCTGGTGTCTTGCTGATTAATGTGGCCCTCTGGCGTCAAGAAAAGGTGACGGAGCACTTGTTGAGCTTGACAGACCAACTGCATGACCAAGTTTTTGGTGATCAGGGCGTGTTAAATCACCTTTTTGAAGGTCGTTGGAAATCGCTGCCAGCTACCTATAATTTTATGGTTGGTATGGATACAGTGGCTCGAAATTACCAGATGGATTCTTGGTATAGGGACTCTCTTGCTACTGAGAAGACAGCCAAGATTATCCATTATACAGGGGACAAGCCTTGGTACCAAATCAACCTCAATCGTTTTAGGGAGGACTGGTGGTTTTACTACGGACTAGAGTGGCCTGATATCGTCATGAAAAAATGTGATTTCCATAAAGGATTGGCATCTTTAGTTCAAGCTCCCCAGTATGCGACCGCTATTTTTACCAATACATGTCACATAGAGAGAATCGAACACCTGATCCAAGAATTGCCCGATGTAGAGTTCTCTATCCTAGCTCATACCAATTTTGCGCCGGAAATCATGAACTTGCAATCGCATCTGAATGTACGCCTCTATCCTTACTTTAATCCCATGAATGTCAAAAAAGTCTTGGAAAAGATTGACTTTTACTTGGATATCAATCATGAGGATGAAATTGCAAACATTATCCAAGAGGTGCAGCAAAGAGAAATCCCTATATTTGCTTTTGAAACCACTAGTCATGACTCGAGTGGTTACAGTCACGTATACTCACCAGCAGCCGTAGATCAAATGATCGAGTCTATCCGCACGCTTTTGGAATCAAAGAAGCAGTCGTTGTAAACTGAAGGAAACTAAATGAAAAAAACAATTGTTCTCGCAGGAGATTATGCCTATATTCGCCAGATTGAAACAGCGCTCAAGTCTCTCTGCTACCATAATAGCCATGTCAAGGTCTATATCTTTAATCAGGATATTCCTCAGGAGTGGTTCCGCGCTCTCAGACCGATAGTAGAGCAAATGGGCGGTGAATTAGTGGATGTCAAGATGCTTGGCGCCCAGTTTCAGATGAACTGGAGCAACAAACTGCCCCATATCAATCATATGACCTTTGCCCGTTACTTTATTCCTGATTTTGTCGAAGAGGACAAGGTTCTTTACTTGGACAGTGATTTGGTAGTGACAGCTGATTTGACGGCTCTCTTTGAAATGGACTTAGGAGAAAACTACCTGGCTGCCGCGCCATCTTGTTTTGGAGTTGGGGTTGGTTTTAATGCAGGTGTACTCTTGATCAATAACAAAAAATGGCGGGCAGAATCTGTGAGACAAGAGCTAGTTGAGTTGACGGAGCGGGAACACCAACATGTGAGTGAAGGAGACCAGTCCATCCTCAATATGCTCTTTCATGACAGCTCTGCTCCTCTGGATCAGAACTATAATTTCCAGATTGGTTTTGATAGTGGGGCTGCCTCACATGGACATGAGTTCATCTTCCAGATTCCCCTAGAGCCCCTGCCAGCCATCTTGCATTTCCTATCCCAAGACAAACCTTGGAACACTCATTCGGTTGGGCGTTTGCGTGAGGTTTGGTGGCACTATCATCTGATGGAGTGGTCTGCCATTACTGAAAAATGGCGTCAGGCAGGAATTGACTATCCAGTCACAGTCTACCAGCCAGCTATCACTTGTGTTAATTTGACCAATTCCTGGCATCTTGAGAAAATCGACTATCTGGTTCAAGCCTTGCCAGAGGTGCATTTCTACATTGCAGCCTATACAACGATGGCACCGGAACTTATGCTCTTGTCACGTTTTGAAAATGTGACCCTCTATCCCAACACTTTCCCTCTCTTGGTTGAGAAACTGATCCAGCAGACAGATGTCTACCTTGATATTAACCACGATGACAAGTTGAGTGTTGTTTATGACTATATTTCACGCTTTGAGAAACCAATCTTGACTTTTGACAATACCCAGTCGCAGGAACTGCCTGAAAGTGCCTATGCGGGTATCTTCTCAGCAGAAAGACCAGAAGAAATGGTGGCTTCCTTGAAGGCTTATCTGGACGAGAAAGCTCACGAAAACTGAGATAGAGATTTGAATGTGCTAAGATAAAAAGACTGGATGGGCCTCGTGTGACAGGACAGAAAGATAAAATGAAAAGGAGGAGCTAGTGAAAGAATTTCGTTCATCGATAGCGGTAAAAAAAGGGATGCGCACCCTGTTTTTGCTCTTTATTTATGTGCTCGGGAGTCGTCTGGCACTTCCCTTTGTTGATCTCAATAGTCAGAATTTTCTCGGAGGAGGCGCAGCCTATCTGGACTTTTCAGTAGCCCTGACTGGTGGAAATCTTCGCAGCCTCTCTCTCTTTTCCATCGGGCTTTCACCTTGGATGTCAGCTATGATCTTGTGGCAGATGTTTTCCTTTTCAAAGAAACTGGGCTTAAACTCAGTTTCTTCGGAAGTCCAGGATAGACGGAAAATGTACTTGACGTTAGGGATTGCCTTGATTCAGGCCTTGGCCTTGACTACAAACCTTCCTGTCCAAGCTCCCTACAATCCCTTCTTGGTCTTTCTCCTCAATACCAGCCTTTTGGTTGCGGGGACCTTCTTCTTAGTTTGGCTGTCAGACATCAATGCATCTATCGGAGTTGGAGGCCCTGTCGTCATTTTATTGGCGAGTATGGTGGCTTCACTTCCTCAGGACATCATCCAATCGGTCCAAGTTCATAAGATCTCTCCTTGGCTGCTTTTCCTATTGGTAGTGCTTGGTGTCCTCTTTACCTATCTAGTTGTTCTCTTTTACCGAGCTAGATACCGCATCCCTATCAATAAAATCGGGCTCCATTCTCGCTTTAAACGCTATTCTTATCTGGAAATCATGCTCAATCCTGCAGGTGGCATGCCTTATATGTATGTGATGAGTCTCATGGGCTTGCCTTCTTATCTCTTGCTCTTGCTTCAACATCTGGATAAGGGTAATCCGCTCTACCCTGCCCTACTGGAGCAGTATGCGATGGGGAAACCCTTGTGGATTTACGCTTATATCCTTATCCTCTTTGTCTTTAGCATTGCCTTTGCCTTTGTCAATGTGAGTGGTCAACAGATCGCAGATCGGATGAAACAATCAGGAGATTACATCTACGGAGTCTATCCCGGTGAGGATACCAGTCGCTTTATCAACCGTTTGGTTCTCCGCTTTGCTCTGATAGGTGCAGTCTTTAACGTTACCTTGGCTGGACTTCCAATCTTGTTTGTCTTGAAGGATGAGAGTTTGTTAAAAGTCAGCATGATTCCTGGACTCTTTTTAATTTTGAGTGGTATGCTCTTTACGATTCATGATGAATTGCAGGCGCTCAGACTAAATGAAAGGTATCAGCCACTATTCTAGGAGGTTTTGATGTATTACTTTATCCCAGCTTGGTATGGCAAGGAGCGTCCCTGGCATGCCGATTTGATACCTTGGTATCTTTCTCATTTCAAGCTAGAATTTGATGACACCTTCAATCAGATTCGCCTGATGCAACGCCAAGGGGTCCCTGCACAGGTCCTCCTTTTGTCCTATCAGCCTCATTTGCGCTATTTTCTCCATCGCCAAGGTATTTTAGAAGCACCGGTTTATTCCTTATTTGATGAATTGCAGGATTTTCATAAGATTCGACCGCAGGTCTTGCAGCTCAGAGATATTGAGTGGGATAAGGATTGCGACTTTGTTTACAGTCCCTTTACTATTCTGGTGCTGAAGAATGGCAAGCCCTATGCCCAGGTGGAGCATGGGATAGAAGGTTTTATCAGTACGATTCAGTATTTCAAGGAAGATGGGCTCTTGTCTGCCAACTATCTGATGGATGATCGGGGGCTGGTTTCCAGTGTGATTTACTACGAAGAGGGCCAGGCCCTCTACCAAGACTATCTCAATCCCAAGGGACTGTGGCAGTTTAGAGAGCACTTGCAAGATGGGGGGCGTATCGAAGTCAATCCTATCTTTGCTTTTCGCTTCCAAAAAGAGGCTTACCGAGATATGGGCGAATTGATTGCGGAGTTTTTTGAGAAGAAAATAGCTCAACTCCCTGAGGAAGGAGCGACTTATTTTCTACCTGCATGTGATCAGCACAATGCTTTCCTTTTAGAACGATTGCCTCACCAAACCACTAAGGTTCTCAGTCTTTTTATCGGACGAAATCCTCAAGAGCAATTACCCCAGTTGGCAAGTCTGCTGGATAAGGTGGACCTTGTTCTGGTCGACAGAGAGGACACCTTGCACTTGGCTCAGTCTGCCTTTCCAAATCAAGCAACGAAGTTTCGTCATTTATCACCTTTTGATACCCGCTTGGAGCTAGGAAAGAGTCAGACTCGGAAGGAGTCGCTCCTCTACTATCAACTGGACTTTGAGCAGGGGATAGAGGCCCAAGCGCTCTATCAGGTCTTGCATTTCCTTTCTGAAAACAAGGATACGGAGTTGGTCTTTGGAGCCTTTGCTGCTAGTCAAGAAGAAATGAAACAGCTGGAAACACGTGTTTCTGAGATGGTTGCAGAGCAGTTTCAAGACCAGGAACTGGAGAAGGAAGTTGATTACCAAGGAGCTGAAAATCCGCTTGAGGACAATCGCCATCAGAGCAAGCGCTATTCGTTTGTCAATATGAAGGATGAATCGGAGTTAATCAAGCAGCTGGAATTTGTTCGTTTGATTGTCGATTTGAACAGTCAGCCTCTTCTTTATACTCAGATCGCGGGGATTAGTGCTGGTATCCCTCAAATCAATAGGGTCAAAACAGAGTATGTCAGCCATCAGAAGAATGGCTATCTGTTGGAAAACACTGCTGATTTTGCTCAAGCTGCCCATTACTATCTCGATAGTCTGCAGGTGTGGAATGATGCTTTGATCCATTCCATCGAAAAGATAAAGGAACACACTGGGGAGCAATTTCTGATCAAACTAGAGAAGTGGTTGGAGGAGGTGACTCATGGAAAAGAAGTATAAGATCTTGCAAATCGGTCCAGAGGATTGGCAAGATACGCTTGCCCTACCAGCTCAACTAGACTGGCATCATGTTCCTCCCAACACATCGTCTGCTATCCAGAAAATCATGGATGAGAATGACCTAGATCACTTTCATGCTGTCATTCTCACGGATGGGGCTTACCTAGTAGATTTGTTGCCTTTTGCATCTAGCTTGGAACCCTATACGGTTTTCTATCCAGAACAGTTTGCAAGTCAGGATCAAGGTCTTCAAAATCTCATCAAACAGCACTGTATGCAAGCGATGGACCTGTCAGACCGACAGGGCTTTGTTCGAGATCTTTCTACCTCCCTCTTTGAAGGTGGTTATGGGGACAAGCTGAGCCCAGCTACGATACGGATTCACCCGAGTTTTCAAGGCTCTGTCTCCTATCAAGGATTTGAGTATATGGAGCTGGAAGGAGACTTTGGGAAGACCTATACCCAGCTAGCCTCTTGGGCCTATAATCAGACTGTCCAAGCCCATTCGCCAATCGAACTCTGGCTCGAATATGAAAAGAGTGGACTAGTGGAATTGCGCTTGCGTTTGCGAAAAATCCCAGCGGGATCCATCTCAGAGATAAAACAGGATATTCTCCTTGAGGAAGCAGACTTTGCCTCAGCAATCATAGTGGAGCAAGACTATGATGCTTATCTGAGCATTTCTCTTGAAGCGCGTGGTCAGGGAAAGATCAACATCGGCAATCTCCATCAACGCTGGAGCCGGAAACAGTTTGGAAAGTTTGTTCTCGGAGGCAATATCCTACATGACAAAAAACGTGAGGAAATCAACTATTTCTTTCACCCGGGAGATTTCAAGCCTCCTCTAGCGATCTATTTCTCAGGTTATCGTCCGGCGGAAGGTTTTGAGGGTTACTGGATGATGAAGAATCTCCAATGCCCCTTTCTCCTCTTTTCGGATCCTCGATTAGAAGGAGGAGCCTTTTACCTAGGAACTGAGGAATTAGAAGATAAAATTCAAGCAACCATCCAACACTATCTAGACTATCTAGGCTTGGATAGAAGTGACTTGATCCTATCTGGGCTGTCAATGGGAACCTTCCCAGCCCTCTATTATGGTTCCTACTTTGAACCCAAGGGAATCGTAGTCGGAAAACCCTTGACCAATCTAGGAACCATTGCACAGAGGGGGCGCCTAGAGGCGCCAGGAGTCTTTCCAACTAGCTTTGATGTCTTGCACCTTCAGACTGGAGGAGTGAGTCAGAATGACATGAAGGACTTGGATCAACGTTTTTGGAGCCGATTTGAAAAAGCTGATTTTTCCCAGACGACCTTCGGCCTTTCTTACATGAAGGACGAGGATATGGATAGTGGAGCCTATGACCAACTAGTGGAGACTCTTTGCCAGACAGGAGCTAAGATTTTGTCCAAAGGAACAGCAGGTCGACACAATGATGATACAGGAACAAACGTTGCCTGGTTTATTCATTTTTACAAGATGATACTAGAAGAATACGGAAGAGGTGAGACATGATTATCATCAAGAGAGAGGATATTAGGTGGGGTGAGATGGGAGCCACTTATCTTTACGGGAGCCAGATCACTTATCATGCAGACGGTCATGTTACCCTGAAAAATCCTTTGCTGGCTTCAGGTGAAACCCTTAAAACCTGGTTTTCTAGTGTCAATTACCAGGCTACTAGGAGTCAGCCCAGTCTCCCTCTTCTTAAGAAAAATCATACCTACCGTCTCTCTATGAAGATGCAGGTTCAACCAGTCAATGGACTTTATATCAAACTGACCTTTTTAAACCGTTATGAGGAAATCATCGAGGAGAAGATTGAAAGACAATTTTCTTTTAGCTTCACCTATCCTGAAGCGGCCTACACCTATCGCCTTTCTTTGATTAGTGCAGGTTTTGAGGCTCTTGACTTTGTTTCGTTTTCTATTGAGGAGGATACTGGTGTTTAATCGTTTGTATCAAGAAAGACAACTGAGAAAGGTCAAGAAACTTTTAAGCCAAATCAATGCCCTCAAAGAAGAGATGGCTGCCCTCAGTGATGAGGAAATGGCTGCAAAGACAGAAGAGTTTCGCCAGCGCCTTGCCCAGGGAGAAACCGTGGATGAGCTATTGGTAGAAGCCTATGCCCTTGTCCGTGAGGCCGATAAACGGGTCTTGGGTCTCTTTCCCTATGATGTGCAAGTCATGGGAGCCATTGTGATCCACCAAGGAAATGTGGCTGAGATGAATACGGGTGAAGGTAAGACCTTGACTGCCACCATGCCCCTCTACCTCAATGCCCTAACGGGAAAAGGCAGCATGCTGGTCACGACTAATGACTATCTGGCTAGACGGGACGCAAGTGAAATGGGTCCAGTCTACCAATTTTTAGGTCTAACTGTCGGTCTGCCCTTTTCAGAGGATCCAAAGGAGGACTTGACTGCCGAAGAGAAAAGAAAGATCTACACCTCAGATATCGTCTACACGACCAATAGTGTATTGGGCTTTGACTATCTCAATGACAATCTTGCTTCTACTCGTGAGGGGAAATTCCTGTCTCCCTTTAACTATGTCATCATTGATGAGATCGATGATATTCTACTCGATAGTGCCCAAACTCCCTTGATTATCGCAGGTTCTCCCCGCGTCCAGTCTAACTATTATGGGATGATTGATACCCTAGTGACGACCTTGGTCCAGGGAGAAGACTACATCTACAAGGAAGAAAAAGACCAAGTTTGGTTGACCCGAAAGGGGGCCCATACGGTTGAAGGATTCCTAGGAATTGATCATCTCTACAAGGAAGAGTACGCCAGTTATGTTCGGCATCTGGTCTATGCTCTTAGAGCCCATACGCTCTTTACCAGAGACAAGGACTACCTGGTTCGAGGGGAAGAAATGGTCTTGTTAGACAAGGGAACAGGGCGTTTGATGGAAATGACCAAGCTTCAAGGCGGTCTCCACCAAGCCATCGAAGCCAAGGAACATGTGAAGCTTTCTCCTGAAACCAGAGCCATGGCTTCAATCACCTACCAGAGTCTCTTTAAGATGTTTCGCAAAATCTCAGGTATGACAGGAACGGGAAAGGTGGCAGAAAAAGAGTTTTTCGAAACCTACAATATGGCTGTCATTCGCATCCCAACCAATCGCCCACTTAGGCGGATTGACCATCCGGACAATCTCTATGTGACCCTCCCTGAGAAAGTCTATGCTTCTCTCGAAGCTATCAAGACTTACCACGCCAAAGGCAATCCGCTCCTGATCTTTGTCGGATCTGTTGAAATGTCCCAGCTTTACTCGTCCTTGCTCTTGCGAGAGGGGATTTCCCACAATGTCCTCAATGCCAATCATGCGGCGCGTGAAGCCCAGATCATCGCAGAGTCTGGACAGATGGGGGCAGTGACCGTTGCGACTTCTATGGCAGGTCGCGGGACAGATATCAAACTCGGTCCAGGTGTTGCAGACTTGGGCGGTTTGATTGTGATTGGTACCGAGCGGATGGAGAGCCGACGGATTGACCTGCAAATCAGAGGTCGTTCTGGCCGCCAGGGTGATCCAGGCATGTCTCAATTTTTCGTGTCGCTTGAAGATGATGTGATCAAAAAGTTCGGGCCGTCTTGGGTTCACGACCTGTATCAAGACTACCAAGTGGAAGATATCAGCAAACCTATCCTACTCAAGGCTCGCAAGTACCGCAATCTCGTCAGAAAAGCCCAAGAGGCTAGTGATAGTGCCAGTCGCTCAGTACGCAGACAAACCTTAGAGTATGCGGAAAGTGTCAATATCCAGCGTCAGATGGTCTACAAAGAAAGAGATCGTTTGCTGGATGGGAGCCGTGATTTAGAACATATCCTTGAGGACATACTGGCAGACTATACCAAACAAATCTCAGAAAAAGCCTATAGCAGCCCCCAAGAACTCTTTCACTTCATCGTGACCAATATTAGCTTTGGGATAAGAGAATTACCAGCTGATCTGGATTTAGCTGATGCAGATCAGATTCAGGAGTTACTAGAGAAAATAATAGCCAAGGAAATCGCAGCTAAAAAAGAACTCCTCCAACCTCACCAACTCTATGATTCTTTTCTGAGAATATCCATGCTCAAGGCTATTGATGACAACTGGGTTGAGCAAGTTGACTATCTCCAACAGCTCAGTCTAGCAATCGGGAGCCAGTCTGCTTCTCAAAAGAACCCTATCGTGGAGTACTATCAGGAGGCCTATGCTGGCTTTGAAACTATGAAGCAACAAATCCGTACAGATATGGTACGCAATCTTCTCATGGGGATTGTGGAAGTAACGCCCAAAGGTGAGATTCTCACCCATTTTCCATAAAAAGAGGATCATATGACAATTTACAATATAAATCTAGGGATCGGTTGGGCGAGCAGTGGTGTCGAGTATGCCCAGGCCTACCGAGCAGGGATTTTTAGAAGTTTAGACCTAGCATCTAAGTTTATCTTTACCGACTTGATTTTAGCAGATAATATCCAGCACTTAACGGCCAATATCGGCTTTGCGGATGATCAGGTAATCTGGCTTTACAATCATTTTACAGATATCAAGCTAGCACCGACCAGTGTTACAGTTGATGAGGTCTTGGCCTCTTTTGGTGGCCTAGAGAGTCATAGGGAGCAGGATGGCAAGGTCTTGCGCGTCTACTTTTCAGACGAGGACAAGTTTGTGACCTGCTACTTGGTAGACTCGGCTAAGAATCTAGTACAACATGCAGAATATGTATTTGGAGGGAACTTGATTCGCAAGGATTATTTCTCCTACACACGCTACTGTACAGAATATTTCGCGCCCAAAGACCAAGTGGCTAGGCTCTATCAACGAAGCTTTTTCAATGAAGATGGCAGCACTGCTTACGATATCTTGCTGACTGAAGGACAAGAAGAGGTCTATCGATTTAAGGACCGAATTCTGTACGGAAAGCCAGCCCTTATGCGCTATTTTATGCAAAGTTTGAACTTGAGCAAGTCTGATTTGGTCATCTTGGACAGGGAAACAGGGATTGGTCAGGCTGTTTTTGAAGAAGCACAAAAGGCTCATCTAGCAGTTATCGTTCACGCAGAGCACTATAGTGACAATGCTAGTAACGAAGCCTATCTCCTCTGGAATAACTACTATGAGTATCAGTTTACAAATGCGGACAAGGTCGATTGTTTTATCGTGTCTACGGATCGGCAGAAGGAAGTTCTCGAAGGTCAATTTGCCCAGTACAGTCAGCATCGTCCACGAATCGTCACGATTCCAGTTGGGAGCATTGATCAGCTGACGGAACCTGCTAGGGAACGCAAGCCCTTTTCTCTCATTACCGCTTCGCGTCTGGCCAAGGAAAAACACATCGACTGGCTCGTCAAGGCAGTTATCCAGGCGCATCAAGACCTTCCAGAGCTCACCTTTGACATTTATGGCAGTGGGGGTGAAGAGTCCCTTTTAAGGGAAATCATCACGGCTCACCAAGCGGAGAACTTTATCCAGCTCAAGGGTCATGCAGATCTAGCTCAGATTTATCCCAAGTACGAAGTCTATTTGACGGCTTCAACTAGCGAAGGGTTTGGTCTGACCTTGATGGAGGCAGTTGGTTCAGGCTTGCCCCTGATTGGTTTTGATGTGCCTTATGGCAACCAAACCTTTATTCAGGACGGTCAAAATGGCTACTTGATTCCAAGTTCAGACGACCATGTTGAAATTGAAATTAAAAGGGCCTTCGCGGAAAAGATCTGCCAGCTCTATCAGGAAAATCATTTGCCAGATATGCGAACAGCATCTTATGAGCTAGCTAGAGGTTTTTTAACAGACAAAGTAAGGGACAAGTGGAAGAAAACGATAGAGGAGGTCCTGCATGATTCAACTATTTGATCGTTATGGTCAGGAAAGTCGAGATTTACATGAAAGTTTAGAAGCTGCTGGTCTGTCCCATGTCACAGTTGTGATCGATCCAGATGGATTTCTCCCAGATGGGATTCTCTCTCCCTTTACCTACTATCTAGGTTACAAGTCAGGAAAAGCTCTTTATTTCAATCAAGTAGCCGTACCTGAGTTTTGGGAGATTGCGGGAAATAATCAGTCGGCGCATATCTTAGAGGATTCTCGGGAGAGGGGGGTGATTCACTATGTGGATGCTCCTCAGGCCCGTTTGGTCAAGCAAGTCGACTGGAAGGACCTATCCGGTCGCATCTACCAAGCAGATCACTATAATCGATACGGAGCCTGCTTTGCCAAGACCACCTATAGTGCAGATGGGCAGGATATCCTGACCAAGTATCAGGATGCAAAGGGACAGGAAATTGTCCTGGAAAATCATGTGACAGGCGATATCCTCCTAACCTTGCCCGGACAAGCCCTGCGCCATTTTAAAAATCGAGTGGAGTTCACGATCTTCTTTTTGCAAGACTTAGGAATCGACACTCGCCACCTTCTCTTTAACATTCTAGCTACCTCTTTCTTGGTCTCATACCATTATCCAGACAAGAGCGGACAGGATATCTTGGTTTGGCAAGAACCGTTAGGTGATTGTCTTCCTGGTAATATGCAGCTGCTCTTGGAGCAAGAGGGGCTGAGAGCCAAGCAGATCCTCATACCAGACAAGGCTACCTATGAAAAGGCCTTGGCCTTGGCCAACCCAGCCTATCATGACAAGTTTGTCCATCTAGGTTATCATTATCAGTTCAAAAGAGAAAACTTCGTCCGACCAGATGCCTTGATCGTTACCAACTCGGATCAGATCGAGCATATCGAAACCTTGATTGAGTCCTTGCCAATGGTGACCTTCCGAATCGCGGCAGTGACTGAAATGTCGTCCAAGTTGCTGACCTTACTTGCCTATCCCAATGTCGTTCTCTATCAAAACGCTAGTCCACAAAAAATCCAAGAACTCTACCAGCTGTCGGATCTCTATCTGGATATCAATTACGGAAACGAGCTTTTGGATGCTGTCCGTCAAGCCTTTGAGCACAATATGCTCATCCTAGCCTTTAACCAGACAGCTCATAACAGACCTTACACAGCTCCAGAACACCTCTTTGATGTGCAGGCTGTTGGAGACATGATTGCGAAGATTCAAGAAGCTCTCAGCAGTCTTGACAAGATGGGACAAGCCCTTGGGCATCAAGGCCGCCATGCCAACTATGTGGACTTGGCTACTTACCAAGAGAGGATGGAAAGGATAATAGGGGAAGGACATGACTAAAAAAGATTTATTTTACAAGGATGTTGAAGGACGCATGGAAGAGTTAAAGCAAGGAGCGCTTAAGAAAGAAAAGCCTACCCGAGGAGAAAAGATCAGTAAAATCTTCTCCATTTTACTCGGCTTGCTCATCCTTCTTACCCTAATTTTTACATTATTAGGAATCTTGAGGTGAAAATGATGGAAGTTTTGATGATTGTAGGAATAATCCTAGCCATCGCCTTGATTGTCCTGGTTCTCATCCAACCTCGCCAAAGCCAACTCTTTTCCATGGATGCGACTAGCAATATCGGAAAACCAGGCTACTGGCAGAACAACCGCTTGGTGAAAATTATAACTCTTTTGCTCAGTTTCGCCTTGTTTGTCTTGCTCCTTGTTTTTATGATGGTGACCTATCAGTAAGGATGCAGATTCATTCATAGATAAGGAATATTAGACCGGGAGAAAAGATCCAAGCAAATCGGAGGAAAATATGGAACAACAAATGAATGAAAAAATTATCGAAATCGTGCATCAAGCCAACGATATGATTCCAGTTGAATGGGATGATTTGTATATTGTAATCGAGATGGACAAGACCTATAGTGGTGAAGCATATTTTTATTTTAAATATAAAAATCACTATCATTACCATCTTGAAATGCCAGAAGATTTTGGTCTATCGATGATGGATGTTTTAAGCGAAAACAAGGTTTTATTTAAAAAATCAGAAGATCTGAAAAGAGTGTTTATTGAAAATGACTTGGCAGATTGGTATATTTGTATTATCCATTTGGATGAAAATAACAAGCTTTCAGTAGAATATGACTATGCTCCATGGTTGAAAAGTAATTTTGGGCCAACTGCTCGAATGAACTTGTTTGAATATAAATATCTCGGCAAGCAACCAGCTAATGAAAAAGAACTAGAACAGTTCAAGGCTATGGAAGCCTTCCAAAGAGAACATAATGGGAAATAGTTTGTTTGATAAAAGACCACCATTTAGGTGGTCTTTTGTGGTTTATCAAACGCTGGTCCATAAGGTTTATGGTATACTGGGATTGTAGAGCCAGCAAACTTTAAGAGGAGAATCAAATGAAATACGATAAAATTAAAATTGCACAGGAAATTGCAAGGGCTGTAGGGGGAGTTCCTCAAGCCTATACATTTAGAAATCACGATAACAAATTAGATTTATTCATTGGAGAGAATTGTCCGGATGATTATTTAACAACTGCAGCAACAATCGGTTTATCAGAATATACCATTTATCGTCGAATAAATGGTAAGCCTTTAAGAGTTGAAATCATTGGAGCAGCTGATGCGGAGCTGGAATATTTTCCAAATATTATAGCAGACTGTGGTTTTAATATTGTGAGGGGAGAGTACAGCATCTCTCCAGGTGCAGTCTATCCAAATATTATTAGAAATTACTATCCCAATGCGAAAGTAAATCATATATTCTTCACTCAGCCTTTCTTGTGGGATTTAGAATCTTTTGATTTTGATGAAGAGTATGTTACGTGGTTACAAGCTATCCCGATTACAGAAGCTGAGCTTCAATTTATAGAAAAGCATGGAGCCGAAGTGGGAGCACAGAAGTTAGAGGAATTGTTTGAAGAACATCAGATAGATGTTTATGATTTTATGAGACCTTCTGTAGTGTAATAAATTTTTTATCTTCGTCTAGGGGGTCGGAGGGGAGTTTTTCCTATTTTTAACCTCATCAATATCAGTTGTGAGTCCAACCTCGCTCCCAGTTGACATGCGACCTTCGTAATTGGAAATAAGGCACGAAATTGGAGAAAAGACCACCTTAATGGTGGTCTTTTCTGGTTTATCAAACGTTGGTCTATAGGTTTTATGGTATACTAGGTTTGTAGAGCCAGCAAACTTTAGTGACAACTTTACAAAAAGTGGTGCCCGTGTCCACAATGCATCTGATGATGTCGCTCGAGGCATGAAAGAAGCGGCAGAACAAGTCGGCAAGAAAGCAAGTAAAGAATTCCGCCAAGAAGCCAGCGAGCAGTTGGCTAAGCATAGTGATGATGTAGCGAGTACTTCTAAAGGAATTTCAAAAGAAGAATATAATTCTCTTCGCAAGAAAACACCAAGTCAAGAGATACGCGATCATGTCAATAATATTGATGGAGAAAAATTTGATCCAATTTATGGTTATCCAGTTGAAACCCTCGAAGCAGACCATATTGTCTCTATGAAAGAAATTACCGAAATGGATGGATTTGCTCCTCTATCTGATGTTGATAAGGTAGAGGTTTTGAATCTTGAGGATAATTTTATGGGATTAGGTAAACCTACCAATAGTTCCAAAGGGTCTAAAACTTGGAGTGATTGGCAGGGGCATTCCAAATTAGGAGATATTCCGGCTGAGATAAGAGAAAAAATGATAGCTTTGGAGCGTGAAGCTAGAACTAAGCTACAAAATGAAATTTTCAGGAGGTTGAAAAATGACGGAAGTGCTTGATACAAAAGTAGAGAAGAATGGTTTGATCTTTTACGGGACATTCTCTGAAGGTCTTTTTGAGGAATGGCTCAAAGTTGTGAATGTACTGCCCTCGAAGGAACGAATACAAGATGGCCTGCTAATACAAATCGGTTTCAGCATATATAAACTTGCTCAATTGAACATGGACCAATTTAGGATAGTGTCAGTCAACTATGAAACAAATCCTTTTAAAGAGTTTACTGATGATTTGACCTTGGCTCTTTGGATTCAGTCTGAACAAAGTACACTAGCTAAAGAGATTAAGATTGAAGTTTCTGAAATCAGATTTGATGAGAAAATAGTGTTGGCTAAAGGTGTCTTTGAGTGTGAACATTACTATTTGCAGAGACAAGATACTGATCGAAAAGGTGATTCGGGATGGTTTGTTGGCTATCAAAATCAAGATACAGATGATTTTGTTGCTATGTATGCTTTTGAAATATTGAAAAAGAATCCAAAACTAATAAAATCTTTGATTCTACCAGAGGACTACCTAGTAGTAGTTAATGGTGGAGATATTCAGACGATTCTGAATGAGCAAGATGAGGAAATTTTTTCCTCTTTGTAAAGCTACCCGACTTATTTGGGAGGGAAAGCAACCTATTTTAGATTTTCTACGAATGAGGGGAATAGCATCTAATATTTTTGTCTATAAACTGAAAAAGGAGGAAAAAATGTTAGAAAACTTTATAAAAGTGGCAGATATGCCCAAAGATGTTATTGAAAAATATAAAAATCAAGTTCCAGCTGAGTTGGTTCAAATTTGGCAGGAGGATGGTCTGGGAACCTTTTTAGATGGTTATTTGAAGGTGATTAATCCAGAGGATTATCTTGAACTTCTCCAAGATAGTTATTTCAGAGGAGATGTCGCTTTTCCTATGTTTGTAACAGCATTTGGAGATATTATTACTTGGGAAAAGAATACCTACGTGGGAATTGTCCAATATAATATTCAAGATTTGGATATTATGATTAAGCGTATGGACCGTTTCATAGAGTATGTTGATGATGAAGATTTCAAAGACGATTATTTCGATATTCCACTCTACAAAAAAGCGGTCGCCAAACATGGTCAATTAGCCTACGATGAGTGTTTCGGTTTTGTTCCTTTGCTGGCCTTGGGAGGCGTAAAAGATGTAGACCACATGGATAAGGTAAAAGTCTTGGAGCACATTTACCTCATGTACCAACTTACAGGCGGAGTAATGGACGACTAGGAGTTGCTATTTCTTTTTTGAGAACAGTGTGAGGGAATAAAATTCCCTTCCAAATGCAAAACAAAAGAACCTCAGAGGACTTCCTCTGAGGTTCTTTGAGTTCTAGTTTCCATATTTCTGATAAAAATCGACCTTAACCTGGATAAAGGTTTCGGCTTCGCGTAGTAGTTGCAGGAGAGTGGCACGGGTCTCAAATTCCTCACGTGTTTTAGGGAGACTCCGATTGCGGAAGACTTGCAGATAGCGTTCGATGTCATCAAGTAGGTCATGAGCAGGATTGGTCTGGCTTAGCTGGGCAGCAATCTTAGAAAAGAGCTGGGCCAAGATCAAACTCTCACTGGCGGCCAGGTGACAGGTATTAATCTGCTGAGCCATGTTTCGTAGGATGCGACTTTGTCGCTGTCTCATCTCAAAGTAGTGGATATGGTAGTCCGTCTGGTGAAAGAGATGATTCGAGTGATCCAAATAAACCAGCTTGAGGGCTTCATCGAGGAGCTTGTCTAATTGGTCAACGAGTTGGGCTTGATTGCGTCCGTCTCCTCGCGACAGATAGTATTTAAAGCGAAGCAGGATGTCTTTTAACTTTTCTTCGACCTGAAGGTGGTAGCTTTGGATGGCTTTCTCACGAGAGGGCATATAAAGGTTGACCAATAGAGCAAAGCTTGTCCCTATGTGAAAGAGGAGTACTTCATTAAGCAAGAGATCTGGGGAGGTAGACTCCTGTACCAAGAGATGACTGACCAAGACACTGCTAGGGGTGATGCCAATTTCCCAACCCATTTTGTAAGCAAGAGGGACATAGAGAGCCAGATAGAGGCCCAGACTCCAGATGTGAAAGCCCGTCAGCTGAAAGGCTAGAACACCGATAGCCAGCGCTAGGAGCATGGAAAAGAGGCGGTTACGTGCTAATTTCAGCGTGCTTCTGCGTGTGTCGGAGAGGCTTAAGAGAGCGATGATTCCAGCTGAAACTGCTGATGATAAATCTAAAAAATAAGCGAGAAAACAAGCGAGACAGGTCGCTAAGATCAGTTTTGTCGTACGTTGAGTGAGAGACATGAAAATTTCCTAAACTAATAGAATCAAGTGTTTAACGAGGAGTCAGAGACTAGGGGCGAAGTTTTCGGTTTGTAGCATATTCGGCAACCGCTGTAAAGAGGACATCTGTTGAAGAGTTCAGGGCTGTTTCACAGGAGTCTTGCACGACTCCGATCACAAAACCGACCCCGACAACCTGCATAGCCAAGTCGTTGGAAATCCCAAAGAGGCTACAAGCCACAGGAATGAGGAGAAGGGATCCTCCAGCGATTCCAGAGGCCCCGCAGGCAGAAATGGCAGCCACTACACTGAGTACAAATGCTGTCCCAAAGTCTACCGAAATTCCGAGTGTGTTGACGGCAGCCAAGGTCAGGACATTTATGGTAACAGCAGCGCCAGCCATGTTGATGGTCGAACCAAGCGGGATGGAGACAGAGTAGGTGTCAGGATTCAGTCCCAAATCTTGGCAGAGTTTCATATTGACAGGGATATTTGCAGCAGAGCTACGAGTGAAGAAGGCTGTAATACCACTGACACGTAAGCATTTCAAAACAAGGGGATAGGGATTTTTCCTCATAAAGAGAAAGGCGATGAGCGGGTTGATGATAAGAGCAACAAAGGCCATAGTAGCAATCAAGAGTCCTAGGAGGACACCGTAGTTAGCCAGACTGGCAATGCCCTTGTCAGAGATGGTCTTAAACACCAAGCCTAAAATCCCAAAGGGAGCTAGATTGATAATCCATTCCACGATTTTAGAGGTGACATCTGCCATGGTTTTCAGCAATTCTTTGCTGTGTTTACTTGCCTCTCTCATAGCCAAGCCAAAGATAACTGCCCAAGAGAGAATCCCGATATAGTTGGCTTCAACAATGGCATTCAAAGGATTGTCCACCAGTTTAAGCAAGAGGTTGCTGAGGACTTGACCAATACCGTCAGGAGCAGCAACTTCTGTATTTGCACTGGTCAGGGTGATTTGCACAGGCAGTAAGAAACTAGCTAGAACAGCCACCAATGCAGCAGCAAAGGTTCCAAGCAAATATAGGAAAATAACCGTCTTCATATTGGTATTTTGTCCCTTTTGATGTTGGGAAAGGGCATTGGCAACAAGGGCAAAAACCAAAATAGGAGCGATGGCTTTCAGTCCACCTACAAAGAGGTCTCCAAGCAGACCAATTTCTGTAAGGTTTGGGAAGAGCATCCCCAATGTCGCTCCAAAAATCATTCCAATAAGGATTCGTTTGATGAGGCTTGCCTTAGTCCAGGCTCTAATGATTCGTTTCATAGCAGTCTCCTTCAAATGTATTGTTTATAATTATAGTATAAATATGCTATATAGGCAAGTGATATTTTGAAAATAGGGCCGATAATTGAATAATTATGAAAGAAAAGAGAAGGGCGATTTTATGGTATAATAGGGAAAAGGAGTTTTATATGCAAGATTTTTTTCAACGCTATTTTGATAAACTTGATTTAACAACCATGTTAGAGAATCTCTTGACCAAGGTGATTTCTCTTTTGATTTTGTTTTTACTATTTTATATAGCTAAAAAGATGCTTCATGCAACTGTACGAAAGATTGTCAAGCCCTCGCTTAAATTTTCAAATCGAGATGCAGGAAGACAAAAGACTATCTCCCGTTTGCTGGAGAATGTCTTTAACTACATTCTTTATTTCTTTCTGCTCTACTGTATCCTGTCTATTTTAGGTTTGCCAGTTTCTAGCCTCCTTGCTGGTGCGGGGATTGCCGGGGTGGCCATTGGTATGGGGGCGCAAGGCTTTCTATCCGATGTCATTAATGGCTTCTTCATCCTTTTTGAACGCCAGCTTGATGTGGGTGATGAAGTCGTTCTCACAAATGGACCGATTACCGTTTCTGGAAAGGTCGTTAGCGTAGGAATCCGTACAACGCAACTGCGAGGTGACGATCAAGCCCTTCACTTTGTTCCCAATCGCAATATCACCGTCGTCAGCAATCTATCTCGTACTGAATAGGCCGGCTATTTTAGCAGATTTATGGTACAATAGAAGGAGTTTGGTAAAGGAGAGAGTATGCTATTTGTAGAGAAAAAATTAGGTCACGATTGTACATGGATAGACCTTGATGTGGACAAGATTAAAAACATGGAAGACCTTTCGGATGTCTATGGATTGGACAAAGAAACTATCGAGTATGCTCTGGATAGAAATGAGCGTGCCCACATGGACTATCACCGTGAAACGGGAACGGTCACCTTCATTTATAATGTTCTTGATTTAGAAAAAGACAAAGAATATTATGAAGCGATTCCGATGACCTTTATCGTTGAAAAACAACGGCTGATCACAATTAGCAATCACAAGAATAGTTATGTGATTAAACGTATGGCAACCTATCTTGAAAGCCATGAAGTTGTTTCAATCTACAAATTTCTTTTTGCCAGTTTAGAGATTATTAGCAATGCTTATTATCCAGTGATTGAAGAGATGGATAAAGGTAAGGATGAAATCAGTGCACTTCTTCGTCAAAAAACAACTAAAAAAAATCTTTTTGCTCTCTCTGACTTGGAAACTGGTATGGTTTACCTGACTGCTGCTGCCAAACAAAATCGTCTCCTCTTGGAACATATCCAAGGGCATGCTCTTTATCGCAATTTTAATGAGGTAGAAAGAGAGCAGTTTGACGATGCCATGATTGAAGCGCACCAGTTGGTTTCGATGACAGACTTGATTTCTCAAGTTTTGCAACAACTCTCAGCCTCTTACAACAACATCCTAAATAATAATCTAAATGATAATTTGACAACTTTGACAATTATCTCAGTCTTGCTAGCTATCCTTGCGGTTATTACAGGATTCTTCGGAATGAATGTTCCCTTACCGTTTGCAGATGAACCAAATGCTTGGATTTATATTTTGATAGCTAGTCTCATTTTATGGGTAGTCTTAGCCCAATATTTAAAGAATATTGCTAGAAATTAAAAAGAAAAGGAGCCAGAATGGCGATTGAAAATTATATGCCAGATTTTGCTGTGGAAGCAGTTTATGATCTGACAGTCCCAAGCCTGCAAGCGCAGGGTATCAAGGCTGTTTTGGTCGATCTGGACAATACCCTCATTGCTTGGAACAACCCTGATGGGACGCCAGAGATGAAGCAATGGCTACATGACCTTCGGGACGCGGGTATCCGCATCATCGTGGTCTCAAATAACACCAAAAAACGGGTCCAACGCGCAGTTGAAAAGTTTGGGATTGATTACATTTATTGGGCTCTGAAGCCCTTCACATTTGGGATTGACCGTGCCATGAAGGAATTCCACTATGAGAAAAATGAAGTGGTCATGGTCGGCGACCAACTTATGACGGATATTCGCGCAGCCCATCGTGCAGGTATTCGCTCGATCTTGGTCAAACCCTTGGTTCAACACGACTCCATCAAAACGCAGATTAACCGGGCTCGCGAGCGCCGTGTCATGCGCAAAATCACTGAAAAGTACGGACCGATTACATATAAAAAAGGAATTTAACTATGGAAGAAATTCTCTGTATTGGATGTGGAGCAACCATTCAGACGACAGACAAGGCTGGACTTGGCTTTACCCCCCAGTCGGCACTTGAAAAAGGTTTGGAGACTGGCGAAGTCTATTGCCAACGTTGTTTCCGTCTCCGTCACTACAATGAAATCACGGATGTCCAGTTGACAGACGATGATTTTCTCAAACTCTTGCACGAGGTGGGAGACAGTGATGCCTTGGTGGTCAATGTTATTGATATCTTTGACTTTAATGGCTCTGTCATCCCAGGCTTGCCACGCTTTGTATCGGGCAATGATGTCCTCTTGGTTGGAAATAAGAAAGATATCCTGCCCAAGTCAGTTAAACCAGGCAAGATTAGCCAGTGGCTGATGGAACGTGCCCACGAAGAAGGTCTTCGCCCTGTGGATGTTGTCCTGACTTCGGCTCAGAATAAGCATGCTATTAAGGAAGTCATTGACAAGATTGAACACTACCGTAAGGGCCGCGATGTCTACGTAGTTGGGGTAACCAACGTTGGAAAGTCAACCCTTATCAACGCCATTATCCAAGAAATCACAGGTGACCAAAATGTCATCACGACTTCGCGTTTTCCGGGGACAACCTTGGACAAGATTGAGATTCCGCTTGACGACGGAGCTTATATCTACGATACACCAGGGATTATCCACCGCCACCAGATGGCCCACTACTTGACGGCTAAAAACCTCAAGTATGTCAGCCCTAAAAAGGAAATCAAGCCCAAAACCTATCAGCTTAACCCTGAACAAACTCTGTTTCTAGGTGGTCTTGGACGCTTTGACTTCATATCAGGAGAAAAGCAAGGATTTACAGCCTTCTTTGACAATGAACTCAAACTCCACCGTACCAAGCTAGAAGGCGCTAGTGCCTTTTATGACAAGCATCTGGGAACCCTTCTAACTCCACCAAATAGCAAGGAAAAAGAAGATTTTCCAAAACTAGTCCAGCATGTCTTTACCATTAAGGACAAGACAGACCTAGTCATCTCAGGACTAGGCTGGATCCGCGTAACAGGCACCGCCAAGGTCGCCGTCTGGGCACCAGAAGGCGTCGCCGTCGTCACACGCAAAGCCATTATTTAAACACAGAAAGGAAAGAGTTGTCTGGATTAGGGCGAGCTCTGCGAGCCCATAACGAATACTTTTCGCCGTGGTGTCAGTTGGTACAAGGAGTTGTACCAACTGCGGAAAATTTGAGACCTTAGGCTCAAATTTTAGTCATGAAAGTCCGAAGGACTTTGCTGACGTCCGTCACCACTTCAGAAAAGTATTAAAAGAAACTCTTTTAAAGAAATTATGTCATTAACATCAAAACAACGTGCCTTCCTCAACAGCCAGGCACACACCCTCAAACCCATCATCCAAATCGGGAAAAATGGACTCAACGACCAAATCAAAACCAGCGTCCGTCAAGCCCTTGACGCCCGTGAATTGATTAAAGTTACGCTCTTACAAAACACAGATGAAAATATCCATGAAGTAGCTGAAATCTTGGAAGAAGAAATCGGTGTGGATACAGTCCAAAAAATCGGACGCATCTTGATTTTGTATAAACAATCTAGCAAGAAAGAAAATCGCAAGATTTCCAAGAAAGTCAAAGAAATCTAAAACCTACTCCAAACAACTGTTTATACAGAGAATTAAAGGAAGACGAGCCTATGGCAATCGAATTATTGACTCCCTTTACCAAGGTAGAGTTGGAGCCAGAAATCAAGGAGAAAAAACGCAAACAAGTCGGGATTTTAGGCGGAAATTTTAACCCTGTTCACAATGCCCATCTTGTTGTGGCGGACCAAGTACGACAACAGTTGGGACTAGATCAGGTCCTGCTTATGCCCGAATACCAACCACCTCATGTAGATAAAAAGGAAACCATTCCCGAGCACCATCGGCTCAAGATGCTTGAGTTGGCGATTGAGGGGATTGAAGGTCTGGACATTGAAACCATTGAGTTAGAGCGTAAGGGCATTTCCTACACCTACGACACCATGAAGATTTTGACAGAGCAACATCCAGATACGGATTATTACTTCATTATCGGGGCTGATATGGTGGACTATCTGCCTAAGTGGTACCGAATTGATGAGCTGGTCGACATGGTTCAGTTTGTAGGGGTTCAGCGTCCACGCTACAAGGCAGGGACTTCCTATCCAGTTATCTGGGTGGATGTGCCTCTCATGGACATCTCGTCCAGCATGGTGCGTGACTTCATTGCCCAAGGTCGGAAACCTAACTTTCTCCTACCTCAGCCAGTGCTAGACTACATCGAGAAGGAGGGGCTTTACTGATGGCATACCAAGACTATATCAACTGCTCCCGCGAGGCTTTGTTGAAAAAAATGGCAGAGCTTCTGCCTGAAAAACGCTTAACCCATTGTCTGGGTGTAGAGCGTGCAGCCATAGAACTTGCGAAACGATTTGGAGTCGATGCCGAGAAAGCTGGTCTAGCAGGCCTTCTTCATGATTATGCTAAAAAGCTGTCAGATCAGGAATTTCTAGACTTGATTGACCGTTATCAGCTAGACCTCGACCTCAAAAACTGGGGCAATAATGTCTGGCATGGCATGGTTGGTATCTACAAGATTCAGGAAGATTTGGATTTGCATGATTCAGAAATCCTGCGAGCTATTGAAATCCATACAGTCGGTGCTGGTCAGATGACAGACCTAGACAAGGTTGTCTACGTTGCAGATTATATCGAGCATAACCGCGCCTTTCCAGGTGTGGATGTGGCGCGTGAAATTGCTGAGCTATCGCTCAATAAGGCAGTGGCCTACGAAACAGCTCGTACCGTGGAGCATCTAGCTCATCAGGGATTCCCCATCTATCCCCAAACCCTTGAAACCTATAACGCCTTTGTGCACTATTTGAAAGAGGACTAAATGAACGAAAAAGAATTACTAGAACTAGTCGTGAAAGCGGCTGATGAGAAACGTGCGGAGGATATCCTCGCACTTGATGTACAAGATTTGACCAGCGTGACGGACTACTTTGTCATCACGAGCTCAATGAATAGCCGCCAGTTGGATGCTATCGCTGACAATATCCGTGAAAAAGTAGCCGAAGCTGGTGTTAAAGGCAGCCATGTCGAAGGCGATGCAGCTGGAGGCTGGGTTTTGCTAGACCTCGGTGGTGTCGTTGTGCATATCTTCTCAGAAGAAATGCGTGCCCATTATAACTTAGAAAAACTATGGCATGAGGCGAGCTCAATAGACATTTCAGAAGCCTTAGCATAGGATATGAACTCAGTTGCAGTCAACTGGGTTTCTTTGCTTATTTTAAAAGAAATTGATGGAAAGGTGAGGGCGACGTGTTTGGTTGATCTTGAAACTGAACACGAGCTAAAAGCTGCGAGAAAAAGAGTAACTTCCTTTGTATCTGATGATACAGCAGAAAGTTTCCTATTTTCTCTTAGTCTTTAACGCTCTTTGTATCTTAGAAAGGATTTGAACCCGTCCTGTAATCGTCGGAAAATAGATAGCCTTCCTTGGAGCTCGGCTCCATCGTCAAGCTCCTAATTTTCATTCCGATTACGGGCGGACTTGGTATCATGATTATGGCAACTTATGAAACCTTTGCGGCTGTTTATGATGCGGTCATGGATGACAGTTTATACGATAAATGGACGGATTTTTCCCTCCGTCATTTGCCAAAGACCAAGGAGAGAAAGAAACTCTTGGAATTGGCTTGTGGAACAGGTATCCAGTCTGTCCGCTTTTCTCAAGCTGGTTTTGATGTGACAGGACTTGACTTGAGCGCTGATATGCTGAAGATTGCGGAGAAAAGAGCTACTTCAGCCAAGCAAAAGATTGATTTTATTGAAGGCAACATGCTGGATTTGTCCAAAGCAGGGAAATATGATTTTGTTACTTGTTATTCGGACTCGATCTGTTACATGCAGGATGAGGTGGAAGTAGGAGACGTCTTTAAGGAAGTGTATAATGCCCTCAATGAAGACGGAGTATTTATCTTTGATGTACATTCGACCTACCAGACAGATGAAGTTTTTCCAGGCTATTCTTACCATGAAAATGCGGAAGATTTTGCCATGCTTTGGGACACCTATGAGGACGAAGCTCCTCACTCCATCGTGCATGAGTTGACTTTCTTTATCAAGGAGGCTGACGGTTCCTTTAGTCGTCACGATGAAGTGCATGAGGAGCGGACTTATGAGGTTTTGACCTATGATATTTTGCTGGAGCAGGCTGGTTTCAAGTCCTTCAAACTCTTTGCGGACTTTGAGGACAAGGAGCCGACAGAAACCAGCACCCGTTGGTTTTTTGTCGCGCAGAAGTAGGAGAATATCATGACCATCACAGGTATTATCGCGGAGTTTAATCCTTTTCATAATGGGCATAAATACCTGCTGGATCAGGCGAAGGGACTGAAAATCGTGGTCATGTCTGGGAATTTCATGCAGCGTGGAGAACCTGCTATTGTGGATAAGTGGGCACGGGCCCAGATGGCACTGGAGAATGGCGCAGACTTGGTAGTGGAATTGCCCTTTTTAGTCAGTGTTCAGGCAGCAGATTTCTTCGGTCAAGGAGCCGTGGATATCTTGGCTCGCTTGGGCATTGATACCCTAGCCTTTGGGACAGAGGAAGTTCTGGATTATCAAAAGATATCTGACTTATACACAGAGCAAGGTACTGAGATGGAGAAATTTGTGGAAAATCTGCCTGATTCCCTCTCCTATCCCCAGAAAACTCAAGCTATGTGGAAGGAATTTGCAGGCCTTGATTTTTCTGGCAATACGCCCAATCATGTTCTAGCTTTGGCCTATGCCAAGGCGGTTGCGGGACGTAGAATCAAACTCCATCCGATTCAGCGTCAGGGAGCGGGTTATCATTCTGTGGACAAGGATGTGGACTTTGCCTCGGCGACAGCCCTTCGTCAGCATCAATCAGACCAAGGTTTCTTAGAACGCTTTATGCCTTCTGTTGCTCTCTTTGAACAGGCCAGTAAGGTAAGCTGGGATGACTATTTTCCATTTCTCCGCTATCAAATCTTGTCAAATCCAGAACTAACGACCATCTATCAGGTCAATCAAGAAATGGCTGTGCGCATCAAGGAAGTTATCAAAACAGCCCAGTCTGTTGACGAATTGGTCGAGACAGTTGCCACCAAGCGTTATACCAAGGCGCGTGTCAGACGCCTCTTGACCTATATTTTGGTGCAGGCCAGAGAAAGCGACTTGTCAGAAGCCATTCATGTCCTTGGATTTACCGAGAAAGGCAGACAACACCTCAAGTCTCTGAAAGGGCAGGTCCATCTAGTCAGTCGAATTGGCAAAGAACCTTGGGATGCTATGACTCAAAAGGCAGACCAGATTTACCAACTAGGACACCCAAGCATCGTAGAGCAGAATTTCGGCAGAGTGCCGATTGGAATAGAATCAAACTAAGTCTACTAAAAGGTAGGCTTTTTTAGAAGATTTTCGAATAAATAGATAGAAAAGAAAAATCTTGTACAAGTTCCTGACAATTTCTTTCTTTTTGTGTATAATAGTGGAAAAGAGGTAAAACGAGGTATGGTTATGGAAGCAGTTCTTTACTCAACATTCCGAAATCATTTAAAAGACTACATGAAGAAGGTAAATGATGAATTTGAGCCTTTGACGGTGGTCAATAAAAATCCAGAAGAGGACATTGTAGTTCTTTCAAAGAGCGAATGGGATAGTATTCAGGAAACCCTGAGAATCGCTCAAAATAAGGAACTTTCTGACAAGGTCTTGCGAGGAATGGCTCAAGTTCGTGCTGGAAGCACTCAGGTGCATGTGATTGAGGAGTGAGAAATGCTGCTCAAGTTTACAGAAGATGCCTGGGCGGATTATTGCTATTGGCAAAACCAAGATAAGAAAACATTAAAAAGAATCAATAAATTAATCAAGGATATTCAACGCGATCCTTTTGTAGGAATGGGGAAACCAGAAGCACTCAAGTATGACTACCAAGGAGCTTGGTCGCGTCGTATTGATGCAGAAAATCGCTTGATTTATATGATGGATGGAGATAGCGTGGCTTTCTTGTCCTTCAAAGATTATTGCTAAGTCTACTGAGAGGTAGGCTTTTTTATTGTATGTTTTAATGAAAATGTCATTTTTAAGAGTTAGAAAGTTTGTTTTGTGATTTCAGAACTTTCTTCTAAAATTCACACAAAACTCTTCAATTTGGATTTGTGAAAATCGGTTTTTTATGATAGAATATTAAGGAATGTATGTCATTCGATAAACAAATTTAATGAGGTAAAAACATGGAAATCATGACACTTGCGATTGCTGTTTTTGCCGTCATCATTGGTTTAGTCATTGGATATGTCAGCATCTCAGCTAAGATGAAATCATCTCAAGAGGCTGCAGAGTTGATGCTTCTAAATGCTGAACAAGAAGCAACTAATTTACGAGGACAAGCTGAGCGCGAAGCGGATTTATTGCTAAATGAAGCCAAGAGCGAAAGCAAGTCTCTTAAAAAAGAAGCACTATTGGAGGCCAAAGAGGAAGCCAGAAAATACCGTGAAGAAGTGGACGCTGAATTTAAGTCAGAACGTCAGGAACTCAAGCAAATCGAAAGTCGTTTGACGGAGAGAGCTACGAGCCTTGATCGCAAAGACGACAATTTGACGAACAAAGAAAAAACACTTGAACAAAAAGAACAAAGTATTTCTGATAGAGCAAAAAACCTTGATGCACGTGAAGAGCAATTAGAGGAAGTCGAAAGACAAAAAGAAGCTGAACTTGAACGTATCGGCTCGCTTTCCCAAACTGAGGCTCGAGATATTATCTTGGCTCAGACAGAGGAAAACTTGACCAAGGAAATTGCTAGCCGCATTCGTGAGGCAGAGCAAGAAGTCAAGGAACGTTCAGACAAGATTGCGAAAGATATCTTGGTTCAGGCTATGCAGCGTATCGCTGGTGACTATGTAGCAGAGTCAACAAACTCGACAGTTCACCTACCAGATGATACCATGAAAGGACGTATTATCGGTCGTGAAGGGCGTAATATCCGTACCTTTGAAAGTTTGACAGGGGTCGATGTGATTATCGACGACACGCCAGAAGTGGTCACCTTGTCAGGATTTGATCCGATTCGTCGTGAAATTGCTCGTATGACCATGGAAATGTTGCTCAAGGATGGTCGTATCCACCCAGCTCGTATCGAGGAGTTGGTGGAGAAAAACCGTCAGGAGATTGACAATAAAATCCGTGAATACGGTGAGGCTGCTGCCTATGAGATTGGTGCGCCAAACCTCCATCCAGACTTGATGAAGATCATGGGACGCTTGCAGTTCCGTACTTCATATGGACAAAATGTCTTGCGTCATTCGATTGAGGTTGCTAAGTTATCTGGTATCATCGCCAGTGAACTTGGTGAAAATGCAGCTCTTGCCCGTCGTGCTGGATTCCTTCACGACATCGGAAAAGCTATTGACCGCGAGGTTGAAGGTAGCCACGTTGAGATTGGTACGGAGTTGGCTCGTAAGTACAAGGAACACCCAGTTGTAGTGAATACGATTGCTAGCCACCACGGCGATGTTGAAGCCGAAAGCGTCATTGCAGTGATCGTTGCTGCAGCAGATGCCTTGAGTGCAGCGCGTCCAGGTGCTCGTAGTGAATCTCTTGAAAGCTATATCAAGCGTCTCCATGACTTGGAAGAAATCGCCAATGGCTTTGAAGGTGTGCAAAACAGCTTTGCCCTTCAAGCAGGACGTGAGATTCGTATCATGGTTAATCCAGGACAAATCAAAGACGACAAAGTCACAATCTTGGCTCATAAAGTTCGTGAGAAAATTGAAAACAATCTCGATTACCCAGGAAATATCAAGGTAACCGTGATCCGCGAACTTCGTGCAGTAGATTATGCTAAATAAATAAGAAAGAGCAGTTGAAATATTACTGCTTTTTTGTTACACTAGATAGAAAGACTGTAGAAGGATAACTGACGCTATCATCACTATCCGAGAGAAATTTCACTTTATTTCACAGACTAACTAAAGGAGACATAATGGCAGACCGAGGCTTGCTAATCGTTTTTTCTGGTCCTTCAGGAGTTGGGAAAGGAACGGTTAGAAGAGAGATTTTTGAGAGTTCTGAGAATCAATTTCAATACTCTGTATCGATGACGACACGTGCGCAACGTCCTGGTGAAGTGGACGGAGTGGACTATTTCTTCCGTACTCGTGAAGAGTTTGAAGAGCTGATCCGTCAAGGTCAGATGTTGGAATATGCAGAGTATGTCGGTAACTACTATGGAACTCCTCTGACCTATGTCAATGAAACTCTGGACAAGGGAATCGATGTCTTTCTTGAGATTGAAGTGCAGGGAGCCCTTCAGGTTAAGAAAAAGGTTCCAGATGCTGTCTTTATCTTTCTAACACCACCAGATTTGGATGAATTGCAAGATCGTTTGGTAGGTCGTGGAACAGATAGTGCAGAAGTGATTGCCCAACGAATTGAAAAAGCCAAGGAAGAAATTGCCCTCATGCGTGAGTATGATTATGCTATTGTCAACGATCAGGTGCCCCTCGCTGCTGAACGTGTCAAGCGTGTGATCGAAGCAGAACACTTCCGTGTGGACCGTGTTATTGGTCACTACCAGGAGATGTTGCCAAAATCTCCAACTACTCGATAAACTATAGGAAACAGGTACAAGCAAATGATGTTAAAACCCTCTATTGATACCTTGCTAGACAAGGTACCATCAAAATATTCACTCGTAATCTTGGAAGCAAAACGTGCCCACGAACTAGAAGCAGGTGCGCCAGCAACTCAAGAGTTTAAGTCTGAAAAATCAACTCTTCGCGCTTTGGAAGAAATCGAGTCAGGAAACGTTACGATTCACCCAGATCCAGAAGGAAAACGTGAAGCGGTTCGTCTCCGTATCGAAGAAGAAAAACGCCGCAAAGAAGAAGAAGAAAAGAAAATCAAAGAGCAAATCGCTAAAGAAAAAGAAGATGGTGAAAAAATTTAAGGTTGGGGGGACTCAATCTTATTTTTTCTATTGCAAGAATATACTGATACTCAATGAAAATCAAAAAGCAAACTAGGAAGCTAGCCGCAAGCTGTACTTGAGTACGGTAAGGCGACGCTGACGTGGTTTGAATTTGATTTTCGAAGAGTATGACAAGGAGGAGGTGAGAAGATGGCGATCGCAAAGATAATCGTGGATGTTCCCCTGATGCAGACGGACCAGCCCTATAGTTATAAGGTCCCAGAGGAATTTGAAGTGATGCTGGAAGTCGGTATGCGGGTCCATGTTCCTTTTGGCAAGGGCAATCGCTTGATCCAAGGAATTGTTCTTGGCCTGGAGTCCCAGTCAGATGAAGAGGTGGATTATCAGGGCTTGAAAGAGATTGCAGAAGTGCTGGACTTTTCCCCTGTTCTCACTCAAGAGCAACTCTGGCTAGCTGAGGAGCTACGTAAGTCTGTCTTTTCTTACAAAATCTCCATCCTAAAAGCCATGCTTCCAGGATTTTTAAACTCCAGCTATGATAAGATTCTCTATCCTCTGGAAGGTCTGAGTCAGGAAGACAAAGAGCGTTTGTTTGGTTCAGAAGCTTCGCTAGCCTTTTCTTCTCTAGACCTTGCTAAACAGGCAGAAATGATGCGCTTGACCAGGAAAGGTCTGCTCCGCTTAGAATACCAGGCAGTCGATCAAAAGAAGGTCAAGACCCAGTCTTGGTATGAGGTTGATGCTACTCAGCTAGAGAAGATTGAGATTTCTGCGCGTGCCAAGAAAAAGGCAGAGCTGAGAGACTATTTGCTAGCCCATCCTGAGAGTGCTCCTCTGGCTAGTTTGTTAGAGTCTTATTCGAGGGAGCAAGTCAACTTTTTTGTGGAGCAAGGAGCTCTAACCCTAGTCCAAAAGGAAGTGCAACGTTCAGCTGCTTATTTCGAAGGCATTGAAGTCAGCCAACCTTTGGAATTGAATCCTGAACAAAGACAGGCACGTGATGCGGTTGTCAGTGCTATTGGCAGTCAACAGCCTCCTTTCCTCCTCCAAGGAATTACAGGAAGTGGGAAAACTGAGGTTTACTTACAGATCATCCAAGGAGCCTTGGACAAGGGCAAGACGGCCATTTTGCTGGTACCTGAGATTTCTCTGACGCCGCAGATGACAGAGCGTTTCATTGCTCGTTTCGGCGAGAAAGTAGCTATTCTCCACTCAGGCTTGTCCAATGGTGAAAAGTACGATGAATGGCGCAAGGTTGAACGCGGCGATGCCCAAGTTGTTGTTGGCGCTCGATCAGCTATCTTTGCTCCTTTGAAAAATCTAGGTGTCATGATTATCGACGAAGAGCATGAAGCCAGCTACAAGCAAGACAGCAATCCCCGTTATCATGCTAGAGAGGTCGCCATTCTACGGGCCCAGTACAATCAAGCAGCCCTGGTCCTTGGTTCGGCAACACCGAGCTTAGAGAGCCGTGCGCGGGCTGGTAAAGGTGTCTATCAACACTTACGCCTGACCCAAAGGGCCAATCCTTTAGCCACTATTCCTGAAGTTCAAGTGATTGACTTTCGGGACTATATTGGGCAGAATGAGACGTCAAACTTTACGCCTCCTTTGCTAGAGGCCATTCAAAATCGCCTGGATAAAAAAGAGCAGGTAGTCCTTATGCTCAATCGTCGGGGCTATTCTAGCTTTGTCATGTGTCGGGAGTGTGGAACGGTGGATACTTGTCCTAATTGTGATATTTCCCTGACCTTGCATATGGATACCAAGACCATGAATTGCCATTATTGTGGTTTTTCAAAGGGTATTCCTCAGATTTGTCCTAACTGTAAGAGTCGTAGTATTCGTTACTATGGAACGGGGACTCAAAAGGCTTATGATGAGCTGGCAGAGATTTTTCCTCAGGCTCGTATTCTGCGCATGGATGTGGATACGACGCGCAAGAAAGGCAGTCACCAAGCTCTTCTTGACCAGTTTGGCCGAGGGGAAGCAGACATCTTACTAGGAACTCAGATGATTGCTAAGGGCTTGGATTTTCCAAATGTGACCCTAGTCGGAGTCCTCAATGCGGATACGGCCTTGAATCTGCCTGATTTCCGTTCTTCTGAGAGAACCTTCCAGCTCTTGACTCAGGTGGCAGGCCGTGCAGGTCGTGCAGAAAAGGCTGGGCAGGTCTTGATCCAGTCTTACAATCCTGAGCACTATGCCATTCGTTTTGCCAAGGAACAGGACTATGAAGATTTTTACGCCTATGAAATGAGTATTAGGCGCCAACTCGGCTATCCGCCTTATTATTTCACTATTGGGATTACCCTCTCTCACAAGAAAGAAGAAGAGGTTGTCAAACGTGCCTATGAAGTCATGGGAATTTTGCGCTTAGGTTTGTCAGAAACTAGTAAAATCCTTGGACCAACGCCCAAACCCATCGCCCGTACCCACAACCTTTATCATTACCAGATTTTAATTAAATACCGTTTAGAAGATGAGCTGGGACCAACTCTCAATCGAGTTTTGGACTTGACTCAAGAACGGGAAAATAGCGAGCTTCGTCTCAGCATTGACCATGAGCCGCAGCAATTTTTATAAGAAGGAGAAGAAATGACAAAACTAATCTTTATGGGGACTCCCGATTTTTCATCGACAGTTTTGAAGGGCTTGTTATCAGACGACCGTTATGAAATTCTAGCAGTTGTGACTCAGCCTGATCGCGCTGTCGGCCGTAAAAAAGTGATCCAAGAAACCCCGGTTAAGCAGGCTGCCAAAGAAGCAGGCCTTCCTATCTACCAGCCTGAAAAATTATCTGGAAGTCCAGAGATGGAAGCCATTATGAAGCTAGGGGCGGATGGGATTGTGACCGCTGCTTTTGGGCAGTTCCTCCCAAGTAAACTTCTTGATAGCATGAACTTTGCGGTCAACGTTCACGCTTCCCTCCTTCCAAAACACCGTGGTGGTGCACCCATTCATTATGCCTTGATTCAAGGGGATGAGGAAGCTGGTGTGACCATTATGGAGATGGTCAAGGAAATGGATGCAGGGGATATGATTTCTCGTCGCAGTATTCCTATCACAGATGAGGACAATGTCGGCACCTTGTTTGAAAAATTAGCGCTTGTTGGTCGTGACTTGCTTTTGGACACTTTGCCTGGCTATATTGTCGGGGAGATCAAACCTGTGCCTCAGGACCCAAGCCAGGTCACTTTCTCGCCAAATATCAAACCAGAGGAAGAAAAGTTGGACTGGAATAAGACTAACCGTCAACTCTTCAACCAAATCAGAGGCATGAATCCATGGCCTGTTGCCCATACTTTTCTCAAAGGCGACCGCTTTAAAATCTATGAAGCCCTACCAGTAGAAGGTCAGGGAGTTCCAGGGGAGATCCTCTCAATCGGCAAGAAGGAATTGATCGTCGCTACGTCAGAAGGTGCTCTATCTCTCAAGCAAGTGCAGCCAGCTGGTAAGCCTAAGATGGATATTTCTTCCTTCCTCAACGGTGTTGGACGCACATTGACAGTAGGAGAACGATTTGGTGACTAAAGTAGAAACGGCTAGAAGTCTAGCTCTAGCAGTGCTAGAGGATGTTTTGGTTAACCAAGCATACTCCAATATTGCCTTAAATAAACACCTCAAAGGGAGTCAACTCTCAGCAGCAGACAAGGGGTTGGTGACAGAGATTGTCTACGGAACGGTAGCCCGCAAACTCACCTTAGAATGGTACCTGTCCCACTTTATCCAAGACCGAGACAAGCTAGATAACTGGCTCTATATCCTGCTCCTTCTGAGCGCCTACCAACTTCGGTATCTGGATAAGATTCCTAATCATGCTGTGGTCAATGAAGCAGTGGAACTAGCCAAAGCCCGTAAAAAAGGCAGTGAAAAATTGGTCAACGCTGTCCTTCGTCGTATTTTGCGAGAAGGCTGGCCAGATATTGACAGCATTAAGCGAAAAAATAAGCGTGATTCCATTGCCTATTCTCTCCCAGTTTGGCTAGTATCTAAGCTCAAGGAAGAGTACGGGGAAGAGCGAGCCCAAGCCATTTTTGAAAGCCTTTTGGTGCGTAACAAAGCCAGCATTCGAGTGACTGACTTGAGCCGAAAAGAGGAAATCAAAGCTGTGTTAGAGGCGACCGATTCCCCTTTGGCGGCCACTGGTTTGGTCAAGGAGCAAGGCCACTTTGCAGGCCATGATTTGTTTGCGGATGGAGCCATTACCATCCAAGACGAATCCAGTCAATTGGTTGCTCCGACTCTTGATCTACAAGGTGATGAACAGGTCCTGGATGCCTGTGCCGCTCCGGGTGGAAAAACAGCCCATATGGCTTCGTATCTCAGGACAGGTCAGGTTACTGCTCTGGACTTGTATGACCATAAGTTGGACTTGATCCAAGAAAATGCGGAGCGTTTGGGTGTGGCAGATCGAGTGCAAACACAAAAATTGGATGCCAGAAAAGTGCATGAGTTTTTCGGTCGGGACTCTTTTGATAAGATTTTGGTAGATGCTCCCTGTTCTGGGATTGGACTTTTACGTCGCAAACCAGACATCAAATACAATAAAGAAACAGCAGATTTCACGTCCTTACAGGAAATTCAGCTGGAAATATTAGGTAGTGTTTGTCAAACGCTACGAAAAGGTGGTATAATAACTTATAGTACCTGTACTATTGTCTCTGAGGAGAACTTTCAAGTCGTTGAGGCGTTTTTAGAAAGTCATCCCGAGTTCGAGCAGGTTAAACTAGAACACGAATGTAAAGATATCCTGAAAGATGGCTGCATCCTGATCACTCCTGAATTGTATGGAAGTGATGGATTCTTTATCAGCCAATTTCGCAAGATATCAGAATAGGAAGGAACTGACACAATGGAAATAGCATTATTAACAGATGTTGGTCAGAAACGGACAAATAATCAGGACTATGTCAATCACTTTGTCAACCGAGCAGGACGCACTATGATCATCTTGGCTGACGGGATGGGAGGACACCGTGCAGGAAATATCGCTAGTGAGATGGCGGTAACAGACCTCGGTGTGGCTTGGGTGGATACCCAAATCGACTCAGTCAATGAAGTTCGTGAGTGGTTTGCCCACTACCTGGAGATTGAAAATCAAAAAATTCATCAACTAGGTCAGGACGAAGCTTACAGAGGCATGGGAACAACGCTAGAAGCTGTTGCGTTTATTGACAACCAAGCCATCTATGCTCACATTGGAGATTCTCGTATCGGTTTGATTCGTGGAGAAGAATACCACCAGTTGACGAGTGACCATTCCTTGGTCAACGAATTGCTCAAAGCTGGTCAATTGACTCCAGAAGAAGCAGAAACTCACCCTCAAAAGAATATCATCACCCAGTCTATCGGACAAAAAGATGAAATCCAGCCAGATTTTGGGATGATTACACTGGAGTCAGGAGATTATCTCTTGCTCAATAGTGATGGTTTGACCAATATGATTTCGGCAAGCGAGATTTATGATATCGTAACCAGTGATATTTCCCTAGCAGACAAGGCGGCAACCCTCATTCGTTTTGCTAACAATGCAGGAGGTTTAGACAACATTACGGTTGCCCTTGTTTACATGAACGAGGAGGCAGCAGAATGATCCAAATCGGCAAGATTTTTGCCGGGCGGTATCGGATTGTCAAGCAGATTGGTCGAGGAGGCATGGCAGATGTTTACTTGGCCAAGGATTTGATCCTAGACGGGGAAGAAGTGGCAGTGAAGGTCCTGAGGACCAACTACCAGACGGACCCGATTGCTGTGGCACGTTTCCAGCGTGAAGCGAGGGCCATGGCGGATCTGGACCATCCTCATATCGTTCGGATAACAGATATTGGTGAGGAAGACGGTCAACAGTACCTAGCTATGGAATACGTTGCAGGCCTTGACCTCAAGCGCTATATTAAAGAACACTATCCTCTTTCAAACGAAGAAGCAGTTCGGATCATGGGACAAATCCTCTTGGCCATGCGCTTAGCCCATACTAGAGGCATTGTTCACCGGGATTTGAAACCTCAAAATATCCTCTTGACACCTGACGGCACAGCTAAGGTCACGGACTTTGGGATTGCCGTAGCCTTTGCGGAGACCAGTCTGACTCAGACAAACTCGATGCTGGGTTCTGTTCATTATTTGTCACCTGAGCAAGCGCGTGGTTCTAAAGCGACTTTCCAGAGTGATATCTATGCAATGGGGATTATCTTCTATGAGATGCTGACTGGTCACATTCCTTACGATGGGGATAGTGCAGTTACGATTGCTCTCCAGCATTTCCAGAAGCCTCTTCCATCAGTCATTGCTGAAAACCCATCTGTCCCTCAGGCTTTAGAAAATGTTGTTATCAAGGCGACTGCTAAGAAGCTGTCAGATCGTTATCAGTCTGTTTCAGAAATGTATGTCGACTTGTCAACTAGCTTGTCTTATAATCGTCGCAATGAGCCGAAACTGGTCTTTGACGATGCGAGTAAGGCAGACACTAAGACTTTACCTAAAGTTCCACAAAGTACACTGACATCGATTCCTAAAGCTCCGGCGCAAGAAGAACGCCCTCAGCCAAAGAAACCAACTCAACCAGTGGCAGAGCCGGCTCCAGCGCCAAAGCCAGCCAAGAAACGGAAGTTTAAGGCTCGCTATATGATTCTTTTGGCTAGTCTTCTATTGGTTGCAGCCTCTTTGGTCTGGATTTTGTCAAGAACACCAGCAACGATTGCTATTCCTAACGTAGCTGGACAAACCGTTGCAGAGGCTAAGGAAGCTCTTAAAAAATCCAAGTTTGAAGCCGGTGAAGAAAAGTCAGAGGCCAGCGATACCGTAGCAGAAGGACGTGTTATTCGAACGGATCCAGAAGCTGGTAGTGGCCGAAAAGAAGGAACCAAGGTCAATTTGATTGTTTCTTCTGGTAAGCAATCCTTCCAATTGAGCAATTATGTCGGACGTAAGTATACGGAAGTTGTAGCTGAACTCAAGGAGAAGAAGGTTCCTGAAAATCTAATCAAGATGGAAGAGGAAGAATCCAATGAAAGCGAACCTGGAATCGTCCTCAGACAGACCCCTGCTTCGGGTTCGACTTATGATCTCTCAAAAGCCACTACGATCACCTTAACAGTGGCTAAGAAGGTGACTAGTGTCAGCATGCCGAACTACATCGGTTCAAGTCTCGAGTTTACAAAGAATAACTTGACTCAGATTGTCGGTGTGAAGGAAGCAAATATTGAGGTTGTAGAAGTATCGACTGCTCCTGAAGGAACGGCAGAAGGAACTGTTGTAAGTCAAACGCCAAGAGCAGGAGAACTGGTTGATCTTGCAAGTACGCGTATCAAACTTTCCATCTACAAACCAAAAACACCACCGTCATCTTCATCCTCTAATCCTGCCCAACGTGGGAACCAGGGTTCTCCTACAAGTCCAAACCAGGGGAACCAACAAGGAAATCAACAAGGGAACACGCCTTCTAGCAGTTCATCCAATAGTGAAGGAAACCACGAAAGTTCCCGAGATTAAACGAATCTTTGTCATGATTTCATGACAAAGATTTTTTTTCACAAGATTTTGTGATAAAATATAGGGAGTAGAAAAAAGGAGGAGAAAATGGACGAATCGAGAGAGTTGAATGCCGTCATTGATGTGATTATGTTAGCAGGAACCATTCTCCTGAAAAGCGGCTCAGAGATTCATCGGGTTGAGGATACTATGATCCGTATTGCCCATTCGCAGGGAATAATGGATTGCAACGTTCTTGCTATGCCCGCAGCTATTTTCTTTTCTATTGAAAACACCAATATTTCTCGGATGAAACGAGTGACCTCATCCTCTTATAACATTGAAAAAGTTTGCGATGTCAACCAAGTATCACGGGAGCTTGTCGGAGGGCAGATTGATCTCTCGACAGCCTTTAAAAAGCTGAAAGAAATCGGCAATCAAGCCCTTCCTTATACCAAGTTCCAAGTGACCGTAGCAGCGACCCTCAGTGCCCCTTTCTTCTCGATTATGTTTGGGGGCAATATCTATGACGCTTTTGGCGCAGCTATTGCAACCTTATTTGGATTTGCCTTCTCTCTCTACGTAGAGAGGTTTGTCCGCATTCCTTTTGTAACGGCCTTTGCGGGTGCCTTTGTTTTCGGATTGATCGCCCAGTTCTGGGCCCGCTATACAGGATTTCCTTCGACGGCAGACCTGATTATAGCAGGAGCGGTCATGCCTTTTGTTCCGGGGATTGCTCTGACAAATGCAGTTCGGGATATTATGACCAACCATATCAACTCTGGTATGAGCAAGATGTTTGAATCTTTGCTCATTACCCTCGCTTTAGGGGCTGGCACCTCTGTCGCCCTGGTTTTGATGACATAAGATGACTCTAACAAGTATTTTGCTCCAAGCAGTGGCGAGTTTACTCGCCATTATCACCTTTCTAATCGTACTGAATGTTCAACGCTCCATGCTCCTACCTGGTGGTATTTTGGGAATGGGTGTTTGGCTCCTCTATCTCGTCCTCAAAGAACCAACCAATGTTATTGTCGCGACCTTTATCGCAGCAGTAATTGGCTCTTGCATCAGTCAGATTTTAAGTATTGTCTACAAGACACCAGCGGTGGTCTTTGTCTTGGCCATTCTTGCCCCCTTGGTGCCGGGTTATTTATCCTATCGAACGACAGCTTTCTTTGTGACAGGCGATTACAGCCATGCAATTGCTAGCGCGACTTTGGTGGTTATGTTAGCTCTTGTTATTTCTATTGGAATGGCAAGTGGAACGGTAATTCTAAAGCTTTATTACTACATCCGAAAACAACGAGGAATCTCTTCCTAATACAATCAAAGCAAAGACTTGATTTGTTGAATCAAGTCTTTTTTCTCTCTTTTGTTCCTATTTGTGATAAAATAGAATGAAACGATTTTTTACAATGAATGAAAAAACAGAGGTAAATATGACAATCGGTATTGATAAGATTGGTTTTGCGACCAGTCAATATGTCTTGAAATTACAAGACTTAGCAGAAGCGAGGGGAGTTGACCCCGAAAAATTTAGCAAGGGACTCTTGTTAAATGAAATTAGTATTGCTCCACTGACTGAGGACATTGTTACCTTGGCAGCTAGTGCAAGCAACTCTATTTTAACAGACAAAGAAAAAGAAGAAATCAATATGGTCATCGTGGCGACTGAGTCAGGGATTGACCAGAGTAAGGCAGCGGCAGTCTTTGTTCATGGCCTATTAGGCATTCAACCTTTCGCCCGTAGCTTTGAAATCAAAGAAGCCTGCTATGGAGCGACAGCTGCCCTTCATTATGCTAAATTGCATGTGGAAAATTCTCCAGAGTCTAAGGTTTTGGTTATTGCCAGTGATATTGCCAAGTACGGTGTCGGAACTCCGGGTGAACCAACTCAGGGTGCTGGAAGTGTGGCGATGTTGATTACCCAAAATCCGCGCATTATGGCCTTTAACAATGATAACGTTGCCCAAACGCGCGACATCATGGATTTCTGGCGTCCGAACTATTCAAGCACTCCTTATGTAAACGGCATGTACTCGACCCAACAGTATCTTGATTGCCTGACAACGACTTGGGATGAATACAAGAAACGCTATGATTGGACTATGGATGACTTTGCGGCTATCTGCTTCCACTTGCCTTATCCTAAGTTAGCCCTAAAAGGCTTGCGTAAGATGATGGATAAGACTTTGTCTAAAGAAAAACAGGATAGTTTGCAAGAGAACTTTGATAAGTCCATTCTCTACAGTCAGATGATTGGGAATATCTATACAGGTTCCCTCTTCCTCGGGCTCCTCTCTCTTTTGGAAAATGCAGAGACTTTGAAGGCTGGCGATAAAATTGCCCTCTACAGTTACGGAAGTGGCGCGGTGTCAGAGTTCTTTAGTGGTGAATTGGTCGAAGGCTATGAGGCTTACCTTGATAAGGATCGTTTGAGCAAACTTAAACAACGTACAACATTGTCTGTTGCAGACTATGAAAAAATCTTCTTCGAAGACTTGCAGTTGGATGAGTCTGGTTCAGCCCAATTTGCAGGTTATGAACATCAAGACTATGCCTTGGTTGAAATTGTCGACCACCAACGCCGTTATAGCAAGGTTGAAAAATAATGAAGATAAGTTGGAATGGATTTTCTAAAAAATCATACCATGAGCGCCTTGAGTTGTTGCGAGCTCAGGCGCTCCTTAGTCCTGAAAAGCAAACGAGTCTGGAGCAGGATGAACAAGTCAGCTTGGCAGTTGCAGACCAGCTGAGTGAGAATGTGGTAGGAACTTTTTCTCTGCCTTATTCCATTATTCCAGAGCTTTTGGTGAATGGTCAGGACTACACAGTTCCCTATGTGACAGAAGAACCCTCAGTGGTTGCTGCGGCCAGCTATGCCAGCAAAATCATCAAACGGTCAGGTGGCTTTACTGCTCAAGTACATGAGCGCCAGATGATCGGTCAGGTAGCCCTTTATCAAGTTGCTGAACCTGAAAAAGCGCAAGAGAAGATTGCCAACAAGAAAGTGGAGCTCTTGGAACTTGCCAATCAAGCCTATCCTTCTATCGTCAAACGTGGTGGCGGGGCGCGTGATTTGCATGTAGAGCAGATCAAAGGTGAAACAGACTTTCTCGTTGTCTATCTCCATGTCGATACCCAGGAAGCTATGGGAGCCAATATGCTCAACACCATGCTGGAAGCCTTGAAGCCAGTCTTAGAAGAACTCAGTCAAGGACAGAGTCTCATGGGGATCCTGTCTAACTACGCGACCGATTCTCTGGTGACTGCAAGCTGTCGTATCGCCTTTCGCTACTTGAGTCCCCAAAGGGACCAAGGACGAGGAATTGCGGAGAAAATAGCCTTGGCTAGTCAGTTTGCGCAGGCTGATCCTTACCGAGCGGCTACCCATAATAAAGGGATTTTTAATGGTATTGATGCCATTTTGATTGCCACGGGTAATGACTGGCGTGCCATCGAAGCTGGGGCCCATGCCTTTGCCAGTCGAGATGGACGCTATCAAGGTCTTAGTCAATGGGCGCTGGACATGGAAAGAGAAGAATTGGTCGGTGAGATGACCCTGCCCATGCCGGTAGCGACCAAGGGTGGCTCTATCGGACTCAACCCTCGTGTAGCCCTCAGTCATGAACTACTAGGAAATCCTTCAGCCAAGGAATTAGCTCAGATTATCGTGTCCATCGGTCTCGCCCAAAACTTTGCGGCCCTCAAAGCCTTGGTCAGTACGGGAATCCAGCAAGGCCACATGAAACTACAGGCCAAATCCCTAGCTCTCCTAGCAGGTGCTAGTGAGTCCGAGGTTGCTCCACTGGTCGAGCACTTGATTGCAGAAAAAAACTTTAACTTAGAGACAGCCCAGCGCTATCTCGAAAACTTAAGATCATAAAAAAAACTCAGACGAATTCGTCTGAGTTTTTTGTACTTAAATACTTTTTCCTGGTAATAGTGTGACTGGTAAGAAGTAACCAGTTGTCGCGACTTCCTTGCCTTCAATCTTCTGCAAGAGGAGATCGACAGTGAGGTGGGCAATCTCTTTCATAGGTTGCTTAATCGTTGTCAGGTGAGGATAGTAGTTCTCGATAAAGTAAGTCCCATCATAGCCGATGACCTTGAGCTCATCAGGAACAGAGATACCTAGCTCCTGAGCGATTTTGATCACCAGAATAGCTGTTAAATCATCCGAAGCAAAAATCGCATCTGGTTTCTGATGGGTCAAGATATTCTTGATTTCCATTTCTTTTCTGACGGGAGAAAAGTCGCTCGAAACATTGATAATAGGCGCTTTTGGGAGAACAGAGGCAAAACCAGCGTGGCGCAGTCCAGTCGGTGAGTTCGAGTTGTCATTTCCTGTAATCATGATGATAGACTGGGCGCCTGTCTTGACCAAGGTTTGAGCTGCGAGGACTCCGCCACCGTAGTTATCAGAGGAGACGACAGGGATGTCTGGAGACAAGTTTCGGTCAAAGGAAATAATCGGTGCCGTCACACGATTGTAGTCTTCGATTCCCAAGTTGTGACTTCCAGAAATGATACCGTCTACCTGGTTGGCCTCCAGCATTTCAATGTACTCTCGTTCTTTTTCAGAGTCATGTTCGCTGTTACAGATGATGGTCTTGTAGCCATTCTTGAAGAGTTGGTGTTCCAACTTGTCAATCAACTCCGCATAAAAGACATGACTGATGTTTGGGAAAATGAGTCCAATCAACTTGGCAGATTTTCCTTGGAGGCTTCGAGCCAGATTGTTGGGTTTGTAGCCCAATTCTCGCATGGCTTCATTAACCTTTTGAATGGTTTTCTCAGATAGATACCCCTTTTTATTGATGACCCGTGAGACGGTAGTGGGGCTGACGCCTGCAAGTTTTGCGACATCAGTTAGTTTTGCGACCATAATCTAATTCATAGTAAGTTCCAGTTGGGTTTCCAGACTTGATGAGGATACCGTTTTGATCCGCATGTGGGAAGACACGACCAGAAAATACTTTTTCTCCTTTATTGATGAAAATTTCAAAGACCGACTTGTCGATGAAGATAGTGGCAGTAGTAGCTTGGTTATCGATAGGGCAAGAACGAATCGTACCAAATTCTTGAGCATACTGTTCACCAGCCTGACTACGATCCACTGTCACCTGTCCATTGACAAGGTCAAAGTTGATGGAAAGCCCCTTGCCTTCTTTGTCAGCGAGCAAGACAATCTCGCTTTGGCTATTGGCCTCCAAGTTGAGCTCGAGTTCATAGGTGTTATTGGTTTGAGTGCGATTTAAGAAGGCCTCTTCAGAAGAACGAAGTTCTTTGACGGCTGCGACCGGATATTGGTAGAGTTTGCCATCTTTGATAGTGAGTTCTTTGACCAATGAGAAGGTCCCTTGGTGGTCAAAACGGTCAGATGGGTAAGAAACATCTGGCAGTCCAAGCCAACTTATTGCCAATGCACGTCCATCTGGAGCGTTGAAGGCTTGCGTTGCATAGGCTTCAAAGCCATAGTCTAGATTTTGCAATGAAGACACATCTACCATTTTGGCATTTTCAGGATCAAAGAAAGCCCCGATTTTGTACATGTTTGGATAGATATTATCATAGTCTAGAACAATCTTATCCAATCCTTGTGGGCAGTAGAGAAGGACAGGTTGCTCCCCTACAAAGACTAGATTTGGACATTCCATCATGTAGGCAGTGCGGTCGTTAGCAAAGTCAAGATCACCAACCGCTTGCCAGTTTGTGTAATCATTGTCCACAGCCTTGTAGAGACGGACGAAGCCTTTTTTCTCCAAGTTCTGTCCACCGACGATAGCATAATATTGCCCTTTAAAGTTAAAAATTTGTGGGTCGCGGAAGTGGTCAGTAGAGTCTGCTGGCTGGTCAATCAAGATCTTGTCAATCTTTGTAATCTTGCCATCCTTATCCATCAAAGCACCAATCTGGTAGGGGTGACGGATCCAGTTTTCATCGCGGACATTTCCAGTATAGAATAGGAACAACTGATCGCCAAACTGCATGGCAGAACCAGAGTAGGCACCGTGACTATCCAATGGAGTATCTGGCAAAACTTTGACTCCAGTTTCTGTAAAGTGAACTAAATCATCACTTTCAAGCTGCACCCAAGACTTCAATCCATGGGCTGCACCAAAGGGGAAGTTTTGGTAAAAGAGAATCCATTTGCCATCAAAATAAGAAAAGCCATTTGGATCATTGAGAAGCCCCATTTTAGGCTCGACATGGTAACGAGTATGCCAAGGAGATTGTGCCATCGTTTCCTTGATTTGTTTGATTTCATCATTAGACCAGTCTTCATAGCGTCTGTAACGGCGCTCGGTTGTCCATTCCATTTTATCTTTCCTCCATAAGTTCTATTCTATTATTAATAGTAAACGTTTTCGACAAAAAAAGCAAGTCTTTTATGTTAAAAAAAAGAAAAATATGTCAAACGATTGCCAGAAATCAAGTAAAGGAAATCTGGCAAATTTTCACGAAAAAATGAAAGAAAATGTAAATAAAAACCTTGATTCCTCAAGTTTAAAGATATTTTTTTGAGGAAAAAGAGAATTTCCCTCAAAAACGAGCAAAAATAATCAGAGGAAAAAGAAAGGGAATAAAAAATTCTGCAAAACGCTTGACATATTTTAGAAACGTGATAAAATAATAGTCGTAGGGCGAATAAAATCGCTTTCAAACACTTTACAAAATTTTTATAAGGAGATTTTTGCAAATGAACAATCAGGATATTGCAAAAAAGGTCATCGAAGCCCTTGGTGGACGTGAAAATGTCAACAGTGTAGCCCACTGTGCGACTCGTCTACGTGTCATGGTCAAAGATGAAGGGAAAATCAATAAGGAAGTGATTGAGAACTTGGATAAAGTTCAAGGAGCTTTCTTTAACTCAGGCCAATACCAAATCATCTTTGGTACTGGTACAGTAAACAAGATGTACGACGAAGTGGTTGCACTTGGTTTGCCAACATCTTCTAAAGAAGACATGAAAGCAGAAGCTGCTAAACAAGGAAACTGGTTCCAACGTGCTATCCGTACTTTCGGTGACGTCTTCGTGCCAATCATCCCAGTTATCGTAGCAACTGGTCTCTTCATGGGTCTTCGTGGTCTCATGAACGCTCTTGGAATGACACTTCCAGAAGATGTTACCATTTACAGCCAAATCCTCACAGATACAGCCTTCATCATCTTGCCAGGTTTGGTTGTATGGTCAACCTTCCGCGTATTCGGTGGTAACCCAGCTGTTGGTATCGTCCTCGGTATGATGCTGGTTTCTGGTTCGCTTCCAAACGCTTGGGCAGTAGCATCAGGTGGTGAAGTAACAGCTATGAACTTCTTTGGCTTCATTCCTGTTGTTGGTTTGCAAGGTTCCGTTCTTCCAGCCTTCATCATTGGGGTGGTCGGAGCCAAGTTTGAAAAAGCTCTCCGCAAGGTGGTTCCAGATGTCTTGGATCTCTTGGTGACACCGTTCGTGACACTTTTGGTCATGTCTATCCTTGGGCTCTTTGTCATCGGACCAGTCTTCCACGTTGTTGAAAACTACATCCTTCTCGGAACAAAAGCAATTCTTGCTTTGCCATTTGGTCTTGGTGGTTTGGTCATCGGTGGGGTTCACCAATTGATTGTCGTATCAGGTGTGCACCACATCTTCAACTTGCTTGAAGTGCAATTGCTTGCTGCGGACCATGCCAACCCATTCAACGCCATCATCACTGCAGCGATGACAGCTCAAGGGGCTGCAACTGTTGCCGTTGGTGTTAAAACGAAAAATCCTAAACTGAAAACACTTGCTTTCCCAGCTGCTCTTTCTGCCTTCCTCGGTATTACAGAGCCTGCTATCTTCGGGGTTAACTTACGTTTCCGTAAACCATTCTTCCTTTCATTGATAGCTGGTGCTATCGGTGGTGGATTGGCTTCTATCCTTGGACTTGCTGGTACTGGTAATGGTATCACCATCATCCCTGGTACAATGCTTTACGTTGGTAACGGTCAATTGCTTCAATACCTTCTTATGGTAGCTGTATCATTCGTTCTTGGTTTTGCCCTTACTTACATGTTTGGTTACGAGGATGAAAAAGAAGTTGCTTCTGAAGTAGCGACAGAACGTTTGGTCCAAGAAGAAACAACTGGTAACATTCCAGTAACTCCTCAAAATGAAACAATCCAAACTCCAATCGTTGGGGACGTAGTTGCCCTTGAGAATGTTAACGACCCAGTCTTTTCAAGTGGTGCAATGGGACAAGGGATCGCTGTAAAACCAAGCCAAGGCGTGGTTTACGCACCAGCTGATGCAGAAGTATCGATCGCTTTTGCTACAGGACATGCTTATGGTTTGAAGACAGCAAATGGAGCTGAAATCTTGATCCACGTTGGTATCGATACGGTGACTATGAACGGTGAAGGCTTTGAACAAAAAGTTTCTCAAGGCGACAAGGTTAAAGCTGGTGACGTTCTCGGAACCTTTGACTCAAACAAAATCGTTGCTGCAGGTCTTGACGACACAACAATGGTTATCGTAACCAACACAGCAGACTACGCTTCTGTGACACCAGTCGCAAGCGGTTCTGTTGTCAAGGGTGACGCTATCATCGAAGTGAAAGCCTAGTCCTCTTCGAAAATCAAATCTAAAAACAAAACGAACAAATATCATGTTTGTTCGTTTTTACTTGGATGGTAAGATTTACAGAGGAAAATCTAAAATATTGAGAAATCTAGCCCTTTAAAATGTGCTATAATAGAGAAAACAAAGATAAGAGGTTTATCATGACAAAATTATATGGAAGCTTAGAAGCGGGCGGTACAAAGTTTGTCTGTGCTGTCGGGGATGAAAATTTTAACATTGTAGAAAAAACACAGTTTCCTACAACAACTCCTATCGAGACTATCGATAAAACCATCGAGTTCTTTTCTAAATTCGATAATCTTGCAGGCCTTGCCATCGGTTCCTTTGGTCCTATTGATATCGATAAAAACTCAAAAACCTATGGTTTTATCACAACGACTCCAAAACCTCACTGGGCAAATGTAGACCTACTTGGTGCCCTTCGTCGTGCCCTCAACGTACCCATGTATTTCACCACTGACGTGAACAGCTCTGCCTATGGTGAAGTGGTTGCTCGTAACAATGCTGGTGGCCGTATCGAAAACTTGGTTTACTACACGATCGGTACAGGGATCGGTGCAGGTGTTATCCAACGTGGTGAGTTTATCGGTGGTGTGGGTCACCCTGAGATGGGTCACTACTATGTGGCTAAACACCCAATGGATGTAGAAAAAGAATTTAACGGCGTCTGTCCATTCCACAAGGGCTGTTTGGAAGGCTTCGCAGCTGGACCAAGTTTGGAAGCTCGTACAGGTGTTCGTGGTGAAAACATCGAACTCAACAGTTCTGTTTGGGACGTCCAAGCCTACTATATCGCTCAAGCTGCGGTCAATGCTACCGTGACGTTCCGTCCAGACGTCATCGTCTTTGGTGGTGGGGTTATGGCCCAACAACACATGCTGGACCGTGTGCGTGAGAAATTTACAGCTCTTCTCAATGGATACCTACCAGTACCAGATGTGCGTGACTACATCGTGACTCCAGCAGTTGCTGGAAATGGTTCTGCCACACTTGGGAACTTTGTCCTCGCTAAGAGTGTCGCAAAATAAAACAAACAAAAAGTCCGCTTGGGAAACCAAACGGATTTTTCTATTCTCAAAACATCTGCCAGAAGAAATCAATGATATAGGTCAAACCATAAGTATAAACAACTAGGGTAAAGGGTTTGGTCAAAACGATGATAATCATATAGCGTTTAAAGGTCATCTTGGTAAGGGCAGCCAGCATGCAGAGAAAGTCAGCTGGACTGACTGGCCAGATCATCATAAAGATAAAGAACCGCTCGAAACGATTGCCCTTATCTAGCCAACCGATGTACTTGTCATAGGTGCGTTTGCTGACGACCGACTGGACAAAGGCAGCTCCATAGAGACGCACCAGGTAAAAGATAATGGCACAGCCAATCACGATGCCGATATAGTTATAGATGGTTCCAATGATATGGCCGTAAATAAAGACCCCAGCCACTGAGGTCAAAGCTCCCGGAATGATCGGAACGACGGTTTGTAGAATCTGTAAAAAGATAAAGAGTGGCGGCCCCCAAACCCCAGCTTGCTGGATAAAGGCCGATAGGGTTTCCTTGGACTGTAACACTCCCGCCTGATAGGCCCAAATACAGAAAATCAAGGTGCCGACTCCCCCGACGATAGATGAAATATTGATGACTTGCTGTAGAAGGGGAGAAACAGCTTTCATTTGCTTATCCTGTGACATGTAAACTCCTCATAGATAGTATGATTCTACTATACCATATTTTGAGGAGAAAAACTATCTGGATTATCTGATTGGTGAAATAAGTGTGGTAAAATGAGAATAAGAAAATGACGGTATAGAATGAGGGGTATCATGTTAGGTTTAAACTTTAAAGGAAGCTGGCGCCAATATCAAAAAAAGGTCTTGGATCGTTTTCAGGACTATCAAGCAGACGGTCATGTTCATCTAGTGGCCGCTCCAGGGTCTGGAAAGACCACCATTGGTATCGAGCTAATCGCTCGTTTTGGCAACCCAGCCCTCGTCTTAGTTCCGACTGTCACTATTCGTGAACAATGGGTAGATAGGATTCAAACAGCTTTTCTAGAGGATGGTCAGAGGCTTTCAGACCTCGTTTCCCAAAACTTAAAGGAGATGAAGGCATTAACGATTGTGACCTATCAGGCTTTTCATAGTGCCATGAACCAACTTCAATCACAAGAAGATGGAGAAGCAGAGGATTTTGTGGGGTTTGATTTGCTTGCAAGCCTAAGAGCTCAGAAAGTTGCTACTCTTTGTTTGGACGAATGCCACCACCTGCGCAATGAATGGTGGAAAAGTCTGGAAGCCTTTCGCAAGCAGTATGGACCGCTGAAACTCATCTCCCTGACAGCGACACCACCATATGACAGCGATTCTGAACTCTGGGAACGCTATATCCGAATGTGCGGGGAGATCGATCAAGAAATCACGGTACCTGAACTAGTCAAGGAAGACACTCTTTGCCCTCATCAGGATTTTGTCTATATGTGCTCACCAACAGCTGAAGAGGCGGAACGTCTCAAAGGGTTTGAGGAGACTAAGTGGGACTATATTCATCACCTTATAGTCGATCCTGATTTTCAAACATTTGTAGCAGGGTCTAAGGTCCTCAAAGGGGATATTTCATCTGATTTGCTCTTAGAAAATCCCAAGTACTTGTCTGCTATGTTGATTTATATGCATTCTCAGGGGTTAACGATTCCTCCCTCTTTACAAAATTTACTGGGAACCCAGAAGCTTCCAGCATTGACCTCCTACTGGCTGGAGACGCTGTTGCAGAGCATACTCTATCAGACACCAGATTGGTATGAGAATCCAGATGGATATAGGAAAAAGTTAGAGGCTGACTTGAAGGCGCGTGGATTGGTGGAAAAACGTCAGGTTTATCTGGTTAAGTCTAAGGCTTCTGACCAGCTTTTAACCCAATCTCTGGGGAAGTTGTCTGCCATTGCCGATATCTTTTTGACGGAGTATGAGAGTCTAGGTCAGGAACTGAGACAGTTAGTACTAGCTGACTATATTCGCAAGGATTTTGCCACCTATCTGGGAGATGATCAGGCAACCATTTCTCAGTTGGGGGTTCTCCCTTATTTTGAAAGCATTCGTCGAAAAGCTCAGGAGCAGGAGATACCTGTGTCTTTGGCTGTCTTGTCAGGTAGTGTCGTTATTTTGCCTACCGATGTGGCAGCAGAGTTGAAGGAACTCTTGCCTCAGGTTCCTCTTAGTTTCTCATCTATTGGTCACTTGGATCCAAAAGATCATGTGCAGGTTGGTTTTCCGAGCTCAGCTAAGGGAATCGTAGCGGCAGTGACGGAGCTTTTTCAACGAGGCCGGATTCAAGTCCTAGTCGGAACTAAATCTCTCCTTGGAGAGGGTTGGGATGCTCCTTGTGTTAATTCCCTAATCCTCGGAAGCTTTGTGGGGAGCTTTATGCTGAGTAACCAGATGCGAGGGCGTGCCATTCGTATCTGGCCGGGACATCCAGAAAAGACCAGCAACATCTGGCATCTGGTAGCCGTTCAAGCGCAAGCACTCATCACTCTTCCTGGTGAGGAGCCTAGACCAGAGAGCAATCAGGATCTGCAGACCTTGTCGCGACGGATGGAGCATTTTCTTGGCTTGGCCTATAATCAGGAGAGTATTGAGACCGGTTTGGATCGTTTGGATTTTCCAAAGCCCCCTTTTAAGAAAAAGCAAATTAGTGAGTACAATGAGCGAGTTAAGAGTCTCTCCAAGGATCGAGCAGGCTTGAGACAAAAATGGCAGGAAGCTCTTGTCGTAGCGGATCAGTTCGAGGTAGTTACAGAAGTCGCAACTCAAAAACAGAAAATTCCAGTCATGCTCTTGCTTGATGCATTAAAATGGGTTCGCATGTCATTGCTCTTGTTGGCAGTGGATTTGTTGGTTTTGCTATTTAGACTGAGACTAATCGGTGTTTGGTGGCTTACGACAGCCTGTCTCCTATTTTTGGCCTTTGCATCTTGGCGCTACCTCCGCTATAAGAGTCCCTATAAACGCTTGCAGTCTCTGGGTGAGCAGATCCGAAAGGCTCTGCTAGATTCGGGGCATCTAACGGATGATCAATCCCGTGTTCAGGTAGAGGAGGACAAGGAAAACTACATGGTCTTTGCCTATCTCAAGGGAGGAAGCATGAGGGACAAGGAGCTGTTTGCGCAGACTGTGGGAGAGTTCTTTGCTCCAGTGGACAACCAGCGCTATTTGTTAGTAGCTCAAAAAGCCCCAGCTGGCCAATCCAAGTATTTCGTAGTTCCTAGCCTCTTTGAAAAACGCAAGGAAGATGCCCAGCTCTTCCAAAATGCCGTCGCACCACACATAGGCAACTACCAACTCGTCTATACCCGTAACGAAGCAGGTCGAAAAATCCTGCTCGAAGCCAGACTCAAATCCCTAGCCAACAAAAACGACCGCATCATCACGAAGAAAAAGGTCACAAGTGCGTTGAAGTAGGAAGAAAAATCGTCCTCTAATCTTCAAAGGAGTGTAAAGAATAAAATTTAGGAGTAAACTAAATTTCGAACGATGAAGAAATAATAGATTTTGTTACGTTTTAAGTTTCGAATAGCCTACCCATAAAAAAATACCTAACTCAACTCCTGAAAGAACTCAACAAAATCCGAGATAGTAGTCTAGGATGTAAATGTTAATCTGTAAGCAAAAAATCACCCCTAGACTACATTCTAAGGGTGATTTTGGGTTTGTTATTAAGTACTGTAAAACACAAGATATAGAGAATAATAGAATTACGGACTCGAATTAAGTAATTTATACAATATATAGTGTAAATTTAAAATTTTGTTATAAATATATACAAGATATTGATTTTTTGATTTTATTTGATATAATAATAGTTGTAGAAAAAAGACGTCAGTGGGAGCTGACGACTGGCTAAAAATAGTGAATTTCAAAATGGCGATAGAGGCACTATTTCAAAAAATTCTCTTTTATTCTAACACTAAATAAAAGAAATGTAAATCTCATTTTGATAATTTTTCTTTTTTCTACAAAAAATTAAGAAAAGAGGTAGATATTATAAGAATATCAAACTTATTAAATAGAGAATCAATCCAAGTAGGATTGGATTTTGTTGATGTAGATACATCAAAGGATGTTAAATTATTTTTAGACCCATTGTTGCTATCAGATGGTTTTAGAAATATTGTTAATGATTTTGTAAATACAGTCTATAAAATGTACACTTTAGGTAATAAAGCAGGCGCATTTCAATTGTTTTCACACTCTAAAGAATGTAATGCTATCCACTTTGGATATTCTGAGAGTAACTCCAAAGGGACAGGTGTTTCAATGAAGATGCTTGATCAATTTTTTGGGTATGTCTATAAATCGGTAGGTAGAATCAAAGAAAAATTACTGACACCTATAGCGATGCCGATTTTTGTAAAGAGTTTTTCAGAAGATAGGCTGTCTGATTTGTTAGTAAGTTTATTAAAAAAAGAATTGATTTTATATTCTTTAGAACAAGCTCGATTACACGGTTTAAAAATCAGTAATGAAATACAACGTTTTGATTATTGGGATTCTGAGAGTCATGAGTGGGCTACCTTTGAAAGCCAGTATGTTCTTGCTCCTAATGAAAATGGTGTAGAGGAACTTCTAATCTTAGTTCCGAAGTCTGTTGTAAGTAAAAGATTTCTAGTAAATCCTTCTAGATATATTTCAGTAATTTTTCAACACTTGCAGTTGATGGAAAAGTACCAAAGGACTAATGGTACACCAAAATCTCAGAAAGAACTACGAGAATCAGAGATAGTAGCAAATTATCAAAAGGATAAAGATAAAAGCTACATCTTAGATATGACATTATTATCACCTGAATACTATGAGGCTTATTATGATAATTCAATTAGGTTCAGTGATAATAAATCACTTAATGACGAAGAGTTGATAGAAATTCTAACTAATAAGTGATAGAAATTGAATAGTGTCCACAGAGAAGGAGTAAATCCTTCTTTTTTATTTTATTTTTATCACATTTATAAAACTTATTCATGTTATAATATATATTAGTAGATTTACATTGGAGAATTAAAATGAAGTCAACAATTGATAAAATTAATAAATTTCGAGATGACCGTGATTGGAGAAAATTTCATAATGAAAAAGATTTAGCAATTTCAATTTCGATCGAAGCGAGTGAACTTTTAGAATTATTTCAGTGGAAGCAGTCTGAAGAGGTCACTAGTAAATCATTGGGAAGAATAAAAGAGGAACTAGCCGATGTTCTAATTTATAGTTTTATGTTGGCTGATAATTTACAATTAGATGTAGAAAAGATTATTGAAGATAAATTAGTTGATAATAATCGGAAATATCCTGTTAAGTTAAGTAAAGGTAATAATAAAAAATATACTGAGTTGGAGAAATAATGGTTAAAATAAAAAGCCCAATAGTAAGAGAGATAGAGTATTCAAACAATTCGCTGGTAAATCTTAAAAGTCAACTTAAATCTAGTGAACATAAAAATGATATGAAACTTTTATTTGATTATCCAGTTGTCTATATTGTTAACGATAATAAGAATGATCAATTTAGTGTATATGTAGGTGAAACAGCTGATATAATTCGGCGAACTAGCCAGCACTTAACAGATGATATAAAGAAAGAAAACAGGGATGATTGGAGAGACTTTGCAACATCTTCTACAACGAAGATGTTTATAATTGGTCACAATCATTTTAATAAGTCTTTAACTCTAGACATTGAAAATCGTTTAATGCTTTATCTTTCAAGTATTGGTAAAGTCATAAGAGTACAAAATAGAAAAGAGAATCCTCAAAATGAATATTATACATCTAACGAATTGGATTCAATTTTTTCAAAAGTTTGGCGTTCACTGAGAAAAAGAAATCAGTCATTATTTCCGATTGAGAGTATTGTTCGAAATTCAGCAATTTTTAAAGCATCTCCCTTTCATAAATTAACCGAAGAACAAATTGAAGCTAAAAATACTATCATAAATAAAATAATTGCTTCCATTAGTAAAAATCAAGAGGGAACCCTTATTCTGGTTAAAGGAGAAGCTGGAGCAGGGAAAACAGTTTTAATGAGTTCGTTGGTAGATGATTTATTAAATTCTGAAGATATTTCATTTATTAAAGATAATAATTATATTAATCTTATTGTAAATCATAATAACCAATTAAGTGTATATAAAGAAATTGAAAGAAAACTGAATTGGAATAGTGGTTCTAGTTTGGAAGTGGCAATGAAGCCTACTCAATTTTTAAATGCCTTGAGAAAAGAAAAGATTAAAGCAGGAGTAGTTATAGTTGACGAAGGGCATTTACTGCTTACTGCGAAAAATCAAGCATATCTTGGAGGAAATCATTTAATTGATTTATTAGCACAGTCGAAAGTAGTTGTTTTGGTTTATGATGATAAACAGATTATGAATAAATCTCAAATATGGACTGATAATACATTTTTTGAATTGGAGCATGAAGCTAATCTGGAAGGAAATTTAATTGAATTACGTAATCAAATGAGAATAAAAGCAAATCCTGAAACTGTCAATTGGATCAGAAGTATTATTGATGATTGTGAAATCAAAAAATTAACAAAAGATAAGCAATATGATATTAGAATTTTTGATTCTCCTTTTGAACTACAAAAAGCTATTAAGTTAAAGAATAAAGATCAAAAACTAGGTATTTCTAGATTAGTTGCAACATATGATTGGCCTTATGTTGAAGAAAAAAAGAAACAAGATAGACCAAAATGGTTTGTTGAAATCGGCGACTGGAAGGCTCCTTGGAATCAACAAATAAAGCCAGAGAAGAAAGACGCAAAATTATCTTGGATAGAGCAACCCCAAACAATTGATGAAATAGGCTCTACTTTTACGGTTCAGGGATTTGATTTGAATTACGCTGGGGTAATTATTGGTCCATCAGTTAAATACAGAAATGGTAAAATCATGTTTGATATTTCTGAAAGTAAAAATAAAGGTGCGGTTCAAAATAGAAAACTCGAAAATGGTGAAATGAAGAACTTTGGTGAAGATCTTTTGAAAAATGAATTAAATGTTTTATTAACTAGAGGAGTAAATGGACTTTATATATACGCAGTAGATGAAGAACTTCAAGAAGCTTTAAAAGATGCAATTTTATAAGTACATAATGTAAGAAATAATGTTTTTGACTCAAATATGGTATAATGTCAATTATGAATAACAACAACCAACGTGCCCTTTGTCAGCAACTCTGGGCGGGAAATAAATACCTTGTTTTGAGTCATTCTAGCAATATTTACAAGGACATTCGCCAGTATCTCAAGCAAGAAGTGGTGGAGCTGAGTCAGGTTCAAGAGATGATTGACCGTGCCTGCCAGATTCCAGAACACAGGGGTCAGGTTTGCAATGCCTTTCAGCATATTTGGGGCTATTTCAAAAAGAAAGCGACAGATGCCGAGCGCAAGGACTATATGCTCTTGCTGGATCGCTACCGCTTTGGTCAGGCTTCCAAGGAAGACTTGATTGCTAAAACTCGAGACTTGCTTGAACTCTATCCAAATAGCTACTTGCAACATTCGACTTTGCTGAAAGGAGACGCCCATGAGACTTTGGCATGAGGCTTTGATTTCACGACTTCCACGTCCGCAGCTCTTGGGGCAACATCGTGAGTGCTGCGCCCTTCGTGGCAATGGCTGGGGCAGAAAGCATGCGACGGTTGACTATGTCTTTACCCACTCGCCCTATCATCTCTATGCCTATCATCACTTGATCATGGAGGAGATGGCTGACCGTGGCTACAATGTCAGTCCAGAGTGGTTGGACAAGAACTACCGTGGTAAAATTTGTCCTCCCTATGAAGACTTAGCTGAGGAAAAGCTGAAAAGCCCTATCTATAGTGAGCATGACAATGCCTACTATGAGGAATGTCTGGCTAATCTCCGTGAGAAAGGCATTGAGCTGAAGTAAGAGTCAGAATTATCTCCACATTATAGCTCTTTTCGTTTTTTTGAATAATAAAGATGAGACCTTTAGAATGATTCAAAGGTCTTCTTTTTATGGGTATTAGAATTTACTTTTAATAACTTTTAAGTTATAATTTTAAAAAAGCCAAGCGTGAACTAAAGGACATAAAAGAAAGAGGGTTAAGTGATGAAGAATAGTGCCATTGGAAGTAATTGGAAGGATGTCCGAACAGAACTCTTTACCAAGGAAGAAATTCTTGAAAGTGATATGCGAGTGGCTATTATGAGTGAGTTGATTGAGGCTAGACATGAGCAAGGTATCAGTCAGAAAAAGCTAGAGGAACTCAGTGGAGTAAGCCAGCCTGTTATAGCTAGGATGGAGACAGGAAAGACCAGTCCTCAGTTGGATACGGTCTTAAAAGTTTTAGCCAGTTTAGGAAAGACACTAGCAGTCGTTCCACTTGAACAGGAAAAAGGTTGATAGAGAAGAGATTACTTGGTTGGCTAAAATCATCCACAGAACAATTTTACCTCCCGTCCGCACTTTTTCAGGGAAATATCAGAATTACAAAAGAAAACCAACCTATAGTCTTTTCTAATAGCAAGTCATAGTCACTGATGAGAATCATCAATAGCTCGTTTGAGCATTCTAACTAAAATACAGCAATAAAACAAGCAATACAAAGGATTTGAGACACTGGTCTCAAGTCTTTTTCTTTTGTCCAAAAGAGTGATATAGTTTCAAACTATATCAAAGCCTAATTATTTACAATTATACAGACAGTTTCTTTTCTGTTAAGATAGTTTCAACAACAAATTTTGGAGGACACATAATGTCAACTACGATCATCGGTTTCCCTCGTTTGGGCGAATTCCGCGAATTAAAATTTACAACTGAAAAATACTTTAGAAAAGAAATCTCAGAAGAAGAACTCTTGGCAGCAGCAAAAGAATTGCGTGCGAAACACTGGAACATTGTCAAAGAAAAAGGCATCACTGAAATTCCATCAAATGACTTTTCTCACTATGACAACTTCCTTGATGCCGCTTTCCTTTTCAACGTAGTCCCTGCATCCGTTCAAAACTTGGACTTGTCAGACCTTGAGCGCTACTTTGCTTTGGGTCGTGGTTACCAAGGAGAAAAAGGGGACGTGCGTGCCCTTCCGATGAAGAAATGGTTCAACACCAACTACCACTACATCGTGCCTAAATTTGAAAAAGACACTCAAGTTAAATTGGCTGGTCACAAGATCTTTGATGAGTTCCAAGAAGCAAAAGAACTTGGATTGAACACTCGTCCAGTCCTTGTAGGACCATTCACTTTCCTTCAATTGTCAGACTTTGAAGAAGGCGTGAAAGCAGAAGACTTCGTAGACAGCTTAGTAGCTTCATACCAAGAAGTTTTTGCTAAATTGGCGGAGCTTGGTGCGACTCGCATCCAACTCGACGAAGCGGCTCTTGTCAAAGATTTGACAGCTGAAGAAAAAGCTCTCTTCTTGAACCTCTACAACAAACTCTTGGCTGACAAAAAAGGTCTTGAAGTCTTGCTTCAAACTTACTTCGGTGACGTTCGTGACGTCTACTCTGATCTTGTGAACTTGCCAGTAGATGCGATCGGTCTTGACTTCGTTGAAGGTAAGAAAACTCTTGAACTCGTTAAAGGTGGTTTCCCAGCTGACAAGACTCTCTATGCTGGTATCGTCAATGGTAAAAACATTTGGCGCAACAACTACGAAAAGAGCTTGGCTGTTCTTGAGCAAATTCCAGCTGAAAACATCGTTTTGACTAGCTCATGCTCACTTCTTCATGTGCCATTTACAACAGCTAACGAAGAATTTGAACCAGCAATCTTGAACCACTTTGCTTTTGCAGTTGAAAAATTGGAAGAACTTCGTGACTTGGATGCTATCCGCAATGGTCAAGGTGCAGAGGCTCTTGCTGCTAATAAAGAACTCTTTGCGACGGAGCGTGTGGGTGAAAATGCAGAACTTCGTGCACGTATCGCTGGATTGACAGACGCTGACTACACTCGTTTGCCAGCCTTTGCAGAACGTGAAGCCATCCAAGAAGAAGCCTTTAAACTTCCAGCTCTTCCAACAACAACCATCGGTTCATTCCCTCAAACTAAGGAAGTCCGTGCCAAACGTTTGGCCTTCCGTAAGGGTGAATTGTCACAAGAAGAATACGATGCCTTCCTTGCTGAAACTATCGACGAATGGATCAAATGGCAAGAAGAAGTTGGATTTGACGTGCTTGTACACGGTGAATTCGAGCGTAACGACATGGTTGAGTACTTCGGTCAAAACTTGTCCGGTTACCTCTTCTCTAAGAATGGTTGGGTACAATCTTACGGTATGCGTGGGGTGAAACCACCAATCATCTGGGGTGATGTAACTCGTCTCAACCCAATCACTGTCAAATGGTCTAGCTACGCACAAAGCCGTACAGACAAGCCTGTCAAAGGTATGTTGACTGGACCTGTTACCATCCTTAACTGGTCATTCCCACGTGAAGACATTTCTATCAAGGATTCAACTCTTCAAATCGCTCTTGCCATCAAGGATGAAGTTCTTGACCTTGAAGCTGCAGGTGTGAAAATCATCCAAATCGACGAGGCTGCTCTTCGTGAGAAATTGCCACTCCGTCGTAGCGACTGGTACGAAGACTACCTTGACTGGGCTATTCCAGCCTTCCGCCTGGTACACTCTACAGTAGCGCCAGATACTCAAATCCACACTCACATGTGTTACTCAGAATTTACAGATATCATCCCAGCTATCGACAACATGGATGCGGACGTTATTTCATTTGAGGCAAGCCGTTCAAACCTTGAAATCTTGGACGAACTCAAAGCGAAAAACTTCCAAACAGAAGTGGGACCTGGGGTTTACGATATCCACTCACCTCGTGTGCCAAATGAAGGCGAAATCGACCACACAATCGATGCTATTCTTGCTAAAGTACCAAGCAAGAAAGTTTGGATCAACCCTGACTGTGGTTTGAAAACACGTGGTATTCCAGAAACAAAAGAAAGCTTGATCCGCCTAGTCGAAGCAGCAAAAGCTGCGCGTGAGAAATTATAAGATAAGATTTCTCTCTTGACACTGACTGATCAAGGAACTGCTTGGCCCAAGCCGGCTTAGCAATCATGAAATCAAAAAGAAAAGGATAATGACTATGTCACGCCAAACGCCGTCACTTTCATTTGAAGTGTTCCCTCCAAACCCAGCTGTGGGTAATGATAAAATTATTTCAGCCTTGCAGGATATGCGGGAGCTGACACCTCACTTTATCAGTGTGACTGCCAGCAATAATAAATTTAATATCAAGGAAACAACGGTTCGTTTGGCTGACTTTATCCAGAATGATTTGGCGATTCCAACTATTGCCCACTTGCCAGCCATCTATCTGACTAAGGACAAGGTTGCTGAAACCATTGCAGACTTGGATAAGGTTGGGGTACAGAAAATCTTGGCCTTGCGTGGGGATATTATCCCTGATGTGGAGCCACAAAAGGATTTCCGCTACGCAACGGATTTGATCGAGTTCATCAAGGAACAAGCCCCTCACTTTGATATTATTGGAGCTTGTTATCCTGAAGGGCATCCTGACTCGCCAAATCAGATCTCAGATATTCAAAATCTCAAGAAGAAAGTGGATGCAGGCTGTTCAAGTCTTGTAACGCAACTTTTCTTTGACAATGAGCGCTTCTACGATTTCCAAGACAAGTGTACCTTGGCAGGGATTGATGTTCCTATTCATGCGGGAATCATGCCTATTCTTAACCGTAACCAAGCGCTTCGTCTCTTGAAGACTTGTGAGAATATCCACCTTCCACGTAAATTTAAGGCCATCTTAGACAAGTATGAGCATGACCCTGAGTCGCTCAGAGCAGCAGGACTTGCCTATGCAGTGGACCAAATCGTGGACTTGGTCACTCAGGATGTCGCAGGTGTGCATCTTTACACCATGAACAATGCTGAAACAGCAAAATACATCCACCAAGCAACCCATGCCTTGTTTAACCATCAGTCTTTAGGATAATAAAAAGCAAACCATTCTTCTCAGGTGAGGGGAATGGTTCCTTTTTAATAGAAAAGCCCGCACTTTTTAAGAAAAATATGATAAAATAGACTCTGTACGTACTTGATACAAAGATGAGGGTATAAACAGATTCTTAGCTATTCAAATCTGCTATGCTATAAAAGATACAAATGCTAAAGAATAATATTTTTAAACTTTTCAAGGTATTTAGGTAGTTGAACACGGGCTAAATCCCTAGTGAAAAAGATAGATTTCCTGGTGTGCATCGCACACTGCGTCAATTTATGCTATCATGAGTAATTGAACTCGGCCGAAAAGCTGTGTAAAAAAGATAAACTGTCTTGTCTTCATCGAAGACTTCGCCAGTTTCCTATTTTTACTTTGCTTTTTGCGACCTTAGTATCTTGATCTTTGTAGGCAAGGCGTATAATTTCATCAATCCAAAGGGGATTAAAATGACAAAACAAGTGTTTCAAACGACTTTTGCGGGTCGTGAGTTAATCGTAGAGACTGGTCAGGTTGCTAAGCAAGCAAATGGCTCTGTTGTCGTGCGTTACGGTGAGTCAACTGTCTTGACTGCGGCCGTGATGTCTAAGAAAATGGCAACTGGGGATTTCTTCCCACTCCAAGTCAACTACGAAGAAAAAATGTATGCGGCTGGGAAGTTTCCTGGTGGCTTTATGAAACGTGAAGGGCGTCCTTCAACAGATGCGACTTTGACAGCGCGTTTGATTGACCGTCCAATCCGTCCTATGTTTGCGGAGGGGTTCCGTAATGAAGTCCAAGTCATCAACACAGTGCTTTCTTACGATGAAAATGCCTCTGCTCCAATGGCAGCTATGTTTGGTTCATCATTGGCACTTTCTATCTCAGACATTCCGTTTGACGGTCCAATCGCTGGGGTACAAGTGGGTTATGTCGATGGCCAAATCATCATCAACCCTAGTCAAGAACAAGCAGAGCAATCACTTCTTGAATTGACAGTAGCTGGGACCAAACACGCTATCAACATGGTTGAGTCTGGTGCCAAAGAATTGTCAGAAGAAATCATGTTGGAAGCCCTTCTCAAAGGGCACGAAGCTGTTAAAGAATTGATTGCCTTCCAAGAAGAAATCGTTGCTGCTGTTGGTAAGGAAAAAGCAGAAGTGGAATTGCTTCATGTGGATGCGGACTTGCAAGCTGAAATCATCGCAGCCTACAACAGCGACCTCCAAAAAGCGGTACAAGTAGAAGAAAAATTAGCTCGTGAAGCTGCAACTCAAGCAGTTAAAGACCAAGTAACCGCAGTTTACGAAGAAAAATATGCAGACCACGAAGAATTTGAACGAATCATGCGTGATGTGGCTGAAATCTTGGAACAAATGGAGCACGCTGAAGTACGCCGCTTGATTACAGAAGACAAGGTACGTCCTGATGGCCGTAAGGTCGATGAAATCCGTCCTTTGGATGCGGTTGTTGACTTCCTTCCTCGTGTGCACGGTTCAGGTCTCTTCACTCGTGGGCAAACTCAAGCCCTTTCAGTCTTGACCTTGGCTCCAATGGGGGAAACGCAAATCATCGATGGTTTGGATCCAGAGTACAAGAAACGCTTTATGCACCACTATAACTTCCCTCAATACTCTGTAGGGGAAACAGGTCGTTATGGTGCGCCAGGTCGTCGTGAAATCGGTCACGGTGCTCTTGGTGAGCGTGCCCTTGCGCAAGTTTTGCCAAGCTTGGAAGAATTTCCATACGCAATCCGCTTGGTAGCAGAAGTCTTAGAATCAAACGGTTCATCTTCTCAAGCCTCTATCTGTGCGGGAACGCTTGCCCTTATGGCTGGTGGTGTGCCAATCAAGGCACCAGTAGCTGGTATTGCCATGGGTCTTATCTCAGATGGAAACAACTACACCGTATTGACAGATATTCAAGGGTTGGAAGACCACTTTGGAGATATGGACTTTAAGGTTGCAGGTACTCGTGACGGGATTACAGCCCTTCAAATGGATATCAAGATCCAAGGGATTACTGCAGAAATCTTGACTGAGGCCCTTGCTCAAGCCAAGAAAGCGCGTTTTGAAATCCTTGATGTGATTGAAGCAACTATTCCAGAAGTTCGTCCAGAATTGGCTCCAACTGCACCGAAAATTGATACTATCAAGATTGATGTGGACAAAATTAAGATTGTCATCGGTAAAGGTGGAGAAACCATCGACAAGATTATCGCCGAAACAGGCGTTAAGATTGATATCGACGAAGAAGGTAATGTTTCTATCTACTCTAGCGACCAAGATGCCATTAACCGAACCAAAGAAATCATCGCTGGCTTGGTTCGTGAAGCCAAAGTGGATGAAGTTTACCATGCCAAGGTTGTTCGTATCGAGAAATTTGGTGCCTTTGTCAACCTCTTTGATAAGACAGATGCACTTGTGCACATTTCTGAAATGGCTTGGACTCGTACCAACCGTGTCGAGGACTTGGTAGCTATCGGTGATGAAGTCGACGTTAAGGTTATCAAGATTGATGAAAAAGGCCGTATCGATGCCTCTATGAAAGTTCTTCTTCCTCGTCCTCCAAAACCTGATCATGATGAAAAAGGCGAAAAGTCTGAGCGACCTCACCGTCCACGTCATCACAAGGACCACAGACCTAAGAAAGAATTTACAGAAACACCAAAAGATTCAGAATAAGAAAAGGAGAAATGTATGGGATGGTGGCGCGAAACCATTGATATTGTAAAAGAAAATGATCCAGCGGCACGCACCAGTTTGGAAGTTTTGCTGACTTATCCAGGGGTCAAGGCTTTAGCTGCCCACCGTCTCTCGCATTTTCTCTGGAAGCACGGCTTCAAACTCCTGGCTCGGATACATAGTCAGTTTTGGCGCTTTTGGACCCAAATCGAGATTCATCCGGGTGCTCAGATAGAATCAGGTGTCTTTATCGACCATGGTTCTGGCTTGGTGATTGGAGAGACGGCGATTGTTGAAAAAGGCGTTCTTCTCTACCACGGAGTGACTCTTGGTGGGACTGGTAAGGATGTTGGCAAACGCCATCCGACTGTGCGTAAAGGAGCTCTCATATCGGCTCATGCCCAAGTTATCGGACCGGTAGAAATCGGTGAAAATGCCAAAGTCGGTGCTGCTGCAGTAGTTGTGGCAGACGTACCTAGTGATGTAACAGTTGTCGGTATTCCAGCTAAGATTGTTCGCGTTCATGGACAGAAGGATGAACCAACGATCCACGAAGTCGAAGAAAAACGAGAGTACTACGTCAATAAACTAGAGCAGGCTAGAGAAGCCAGTCACCATTCATCAAGTCTGTAGGATAGGGTAGCAAAGTTATCGAGGTGAAGTATGACAGGAGGTAAGAACTATGTCAGATTTATCAGATGCAATTTTGAACCAGGCAGTTCTTGAGTTGCAAGAACGCTTGGATGGTCTTGCTAAGGAGCGCTTTATTAAACTGCCACCTAGCCACCAGAGAGAATGGGCTCATTATATCAGTGAAGCCAAAAAAGATGAGACCAAACTGCGCCGTCTAAATAAAATGAAGGCGGATTTGCTGAAGCCTTAAAGAAAGAGAAGTTATGCTATTAGAGGAATTTGAAGATGTAGCAGCAGTTATTGAGCCAACTGAAAAGCCAGTCCATGACAAGGGAGAGGTATGCGAAACCATCATTCTGTCCTTTAATGGCGAAATTCTGAAACGTTTGATTGAGTCAGAAGATGTCTATCCGGGAGGCTATTTGAAAAGCATAAACGGCCATCATCCATGGTATATTTATGGCCAAGGACCTAGCAAGCTAGCAGTTATGTTGGCTCCAATTGGGGCTCCCATGATAGTCGGCCAGCTGGAGGAGTTGGCGGCCAGAGGCTTCAAAAATTTCATCATTTTAGGTTCCTGTGGCGTTTTGGACCGCTCAATTGAGGCTGACAAGATTATCTTGCCTGCAGCTGCTTTGCGAGATGAAGGGACTAGCTATCACTATGCCCCACCGGGTGACGAAGTCGCTTATGACGAGTCTTTGTTAGTTAAGCTAGAAGCCATCTTTGATAAGCACGATATAGAGCATATCCGCACCAAGACCTGGACGACTGATGCTTTTTATCGGGAAACGCCTGATAAGGTCAAGCGTCGCTTGGTTGCTGGTGCTCAAGTAGTAGACATGGAAGCTTCAGCTATCATAGCTTGGAGCCAATTTCGCAAGACCAAGGTCTATCAGTTCTTCTACACAGCTGACTATGTGGATCATCATAACCGAACCTGGGATGCTCGGCATGAAGAGCGGACAGCTGATGTCATGACCTTTTTTACTATCGCTTTGACAATAGCAAAGGAACTAGAAAGGTAACTACAAGAATGGCAGTATATTTTTACGGCTGTATCACCATGGATGGCTACTTGGCAGACAGCCAGCACAGGATAGACTGGCTGCATCAGCTTGGTTCTGTAGAGGATACAGGCTATGATGACTTTTACAGGCAAATGGATATCACCATCATGGGCAAGCGGACCTTTGAGGAAATCCAAGATTTGCAAGATGTAGAAAGTTTTTATCAAGCTACGGAAAACTATGTCTTTACGCATGATAGGCACCTGCCTGTCAGCAATTACCAGCCAGTAGCTGGGGATGTGGTGGACTTTGTTCGCCAGATTGACAAAGGCAAAAATGTCTTTGTGATTGGTGGTAATTCCTTAGTAGGACCGCTCTTGGATGCGGATCTTTTCGACCACCTCATTATTCAGATAGCACCCCTTATCCTAGGAAAGGGGGTTCCCCTCTTTACCCAAGAGGAAGGGCAGCGCTTTTACCAACTGGATAGCCTCAGACAATTTGGCCCATTTGCAGAGCTGGTTTTCAGCCGAAAAAGTCAGAAATAGAGAAGGGAGTGGACTGCATGATTAAAATTTACGACACCATGTCTCGTGATTTGCGAGAATTTGTCCCAATCGAAGAAGGAAAGGTTCGCATGTATGTCTGTGGGCCAACGGTATACAACTATATCCACGTTGGGAATGCCCGTTCGACGGTGGCTTTTGATACCATTCGTCGTTATTTCGAATACCGTGGCTACGAAGTTGCCTATATTTCCAACTTTACAGATGTAGACGATAAGATTATCAACCGTGCCAAGGAAGAAGGTATCACGCCTCTGGAGGTTGCGGACAAGTACATCGCTGCCTTTCGTGAGGATGTGACAGCCTTAGGCGTGAAACCTGCGACTCGCCATCCGCGTGTAGTAGAGTTTATGGCTGACATCATTCGTTTTGTCGCTGACTTGGTTGAAAAAGGCTTTGCCTACGAGAGTCAAGGAGATGTTTACTTCCGCGTGGAAAAATCTCACAACTATGCTAAGTTGGCCAATAAAACCTTGGAAGATTTGGAGCTGGGTGCTTCAGGTCGTACCGATGAAGAAACGGCTCGCAAGGAAAATCCTGTAGACTTTGCCCTTTGGAAAGCTGCAAAACCAGGCGAGATTTCTTGGGACAGTCCTTGGGGACCTGGTCGTCCGGGTTGGCATATCGAGTGTTCGGTTATGTCAACAGAGATTTTGGGCGATACCATTGATATTCACGGTGGGGGAGCCGATCTGGAATTTCCGCATCATACCAATGAAATTGCCCAGTCAGAAGCCAAAACAGGCAAGACTTTCGCCAACTACTGGATGCACAATGGCTTTGTTAATATCGATAATGTCAAGATGTCCAAGTCCTTGGGCAACTTTATCACCGTACACGATGCCCTTAGAACTCTTGATGGGCAAGTGTTACGTTTCTTCTTTGCGACTCAGCATTACCGCAAGCCTATCAACTTTACGGAAAAAGCAGTGCGGGATGCAGAGACAAATCTTAAGTATCTAAAGAACACTTACGAGCAACCATTTTCTGGGACTGTAGATGCTCAAGAGTTACAGGACTTTAAAGATAAGTTTGTTGCCGCTATGGATGAGGATTTCAACTCCGCAAATGGTATCACAGTTGTCTTTGAAATGGCCAAATGGATCAACTCCGGCAACTATGATGCAAGTGTTAAGGAAGCTCTTGCGGCTATGTTGGAAGTCTTTGGAATAGTCTTTGTTGAGGAAGTTTTGGATGCGGTGATCGAAGCCTTAATCCAAAAACGCCAAGAAGCGCGTGCTAATCGTGACTTTGCGACAGCAGACCAAATCCGTGACCAATTGGCTGCTCAAGGAATTAAGCTCCTTGACACCAAGGATGGAGTGAGGTGGACTCGTGATTGATGTCAATCTCATTAACGGGATTGCGCTAGCTTTTGAGGGAGATGCGGTTTATTCCATGTATATTCGTCGCCATCTCATCCTCAAAGGCATGACCAAGCCCAACAAACTCCACCAAGAGGCGACCAAGTATGTATCTGCCAAGGCTCAGGCGCGCTTGATTGCCCTCATGTTGGACGAGCAAGTCCTGACGGAAAAAGAAGAAGAAATCTACAAACGTGGTCGCAATACCAATAGCCACACAAAGGCTAAAAATGCTGATGTGGTGACTTACCGCATGTCTACAGGTTTTGAAGCAGTGATGGGCTATCTCCATCTGACTGAAAATCTGGAGCGTCTAGAGACCATAATTTCTTGGTGCATCCAAGAAGTGGAGGGCTAGAATATGATTGCAAAGGAATTACAAGACTGGTTCCCTGAAGCTCAGATTTCAGATCAGCCAGTAGAGAAACCAGGCTATCTTACTCTCCCTTTAGCTTCTCAGCAGTGGATTTTACTGGAGGAAGCTGGGCTCAGCGAGCGTGAAAAGCAGTTGGTTGCCCTTTTGACCCAGCAGGAGCAGGCTCGTTCGCTCAATCCTTGGTATCCCTATCTGATTGAGGGGAAGGGGCAGGCACCGCAAGTATTTAAAAAAATTCAGCTGGTTTATTGCCATCTGTCTTATTACCAACAGGAAAATCTAGGCTCTTGGCTGGATATGATGCAGACCCTCTTTCCCAACTGCCAAACAGTGCTACAGGTCGGGGCTCAGGATTATGTGTTTGTGCTTCAACAAGATAAGTACAGCTCTGTCCGCTCAATCTTATCTGATACGATTGAAGCGGTTGAGTATGACTTTGGCCTTCGTCTGTCGATCATGTTAGGGCAGGTGTGGCCTCAGACAGGCCCTCAAGCCCTATCAGACTTGATCAAAGCGGAGCGGGATTTGTTTAAGACTTGGTGGCGCCAAGGTCACCAAGGTGTACACACCTTTTCACAGCTCTATCTATGGAGTATGGGAGAAAGGATTGTGGACCTGAGAGTCATTAAAGAATGTCTGCACCAGATGATTTTGGATCAGGATCAGATTCAGGAAATTATCCTTTCTCTCTGGGAAAACAGTGCTGTTCTGACTAAAACAGCCCAGCAACTCTATCTGCACCGCAACTCTCTCCAATACAAGATTGATAGATGGGAAGAATTGACAGGGCTTCAGTTGAAGGAGTTAACGGATCTTACCTTGTGTTATCAGTTGATTTTACCAGATATTCTCTAAAGTTTTGTGCAAGTTGCACAGAACTTTTTTATTTTTTTGGTCACCTTGCCATAGAAAAATAAAGCGTTTTCATTTATAATAAAACTATCAAAAGACAAAAGGAGTTCACCTCGATGGTAGAATTAAATCTTAAAAATATTTACAAAAAATATCCAAACAGCGAACACTATTCAGTTGAAGACTTCAACTTGGACATCAAAGACAAAGAATTTATCGTTTTCGTAGGTCCTTCAGGATGTGGTAAATCAACAACTCTTCGTATGATTGCGGGTCTTGAAGACATTACAGAAGGTACTGCATCTATCGATGGCGTGGTTGTCAACGACGTAGCTCCAAAAGACCGTGACATTGCCATGGTATTCCAAAACTACGCTCTTTACCCACACATGACTGTTTATGACAACATGGCTTTCGGTTTGAAATTGCGTAAATACAGCAAAGAAGACATCGACAAACGTGTGCAAGAAGCAGCTGCAATCCTTGGTTTGAAAGAATTCTTGGATCGTAAACCAGCTGACCTTTCAGGTGGTCAACGTCAACGTGTTGCCATGGGTCGTGCGATTGTCCGTGATGCAAAAGTGTTCTTGATGGACGAACCTTTGTCAAACTTGGATGCAAAACTTCGTGTATCTATGCGTGCTGAAATTGCGAAAATCCACCGTCGTATCGGAGCTACAACTATCTACGTAACTCACGACCAAACAGAAGCGATGACACTTGCAGACCGTATCGTTATCATGTCAGCAACTAAGAACCCTGCTGGTACAGGTACTATCGGACGTGTAGAACAAATCGGTACTCCTCAAGAAGTTTACAAAAACCCAGTTAATAAATTCGTAGCAGGATTCATCGGAAGCCCAGCTATGAACTTCATCAACGTAAAATTGATCGGTGACCACATCGTTGGTGACGCCTTTAACTTGAAAGTTCCAGAAGGTGCTTTGAAAGTTCTTCGCGATAAAGGTTACGAAGGTAAAGAATTGATCTTCGGTATCCGTCCAGAAGACGTGAACGCAGAACCTGCTTTCCTTGAAACATTCCCAGAATCAGTTGTTAAAGCAACTATCTCTGTATCAGAATTGCTTGGTTCAGAATCTCACCTATACTGCCAAGTTGGTAAAGATGAATTCGTTGCTAAGGTTGACGCACGTGACTACTTGCAAGCTGGTGCAACAGTTGAACTTGGATTTGACTTGAACAAAGCACACTTCTTCGATGTAGAAACTGAAAAAACAGTCTACTAAGATAAATGAAACTCAAAACACTGCTAGAGAAATCTGGCAGTGTTTTTTAATGATTGGTATTGGCATAAAAACAGGCTTTTCTAGTTTTCATATCCTTAAAAAAGTGATAAAATGGTAGGAAGAATTGGAGAGTATAGATGCCGAAAGAAGTGAATTTGACGGGCGATCAGGTAGTCGCTTTAACGAGAGAATATTTAACAAAGGAAGACGTTGCTTTTGTACAAAAAGCATTGATTTACGCAGTTGATTGTCATAGTGGGCAGTTTCGGAAATCAGGTGAGCCCTATATTATCCATCCCATTCAGGTAGCAGGAATTCTGGCTAAGCTCAAGCTGGATGCCGTAACCGTTGCCTGTGGTTTTTTGCATGACGTTGTTGAAGACACAGATGCGACACTGGATGATCTAGAGAGAGAGTTTGGTCATGATGTTCGGATTATCGTTGATGGGGTGACCAAGCTTGGTAAGGTTGAGTACAAATCACTCGAGGAACAATTGGCTGAAAATCACCGCAAGATGCTTATGGCCATGTCAGAGGATATCCGTGTTATCTTGGTTAAATTATCGGACCGTTTGCACAATATGCGGACTCTCAAACACCTGAGAAAGGACAAGCAAGAACGTATCTCCAGAGAAACCATGGAAATTTACGCACCACTTGCTCATCGTCTAGGGATTTCCAGTGTCAAGTGGGAGTTGGAAGATCTATCTTTCCGTTACCTCAATCCAACTGAGTTTTACAAGATCACCCACATGATGAAGGAAAAACGCAGAGAACGTGAGGCTTTGGTCGATGAAGTTGTAACCAAGTTGGAAGAGTACGCTACAGAAAGAAATCTCAAAGGGAAAATCTATGGTCGTCCTAAGCATATCTATTCGATCTACCGCAAGATGCAGGATAAGAAGAAACGCTTTGAGGAGATTTATGACCTGATTGCCATTCGCTGTATCTTAGATACCCAGAGTGATGTTTACGCTATGCTGGGTTATGTGCATGAACTTTGGAAACCCATGCCAGGCCGCTTCAAAGACTATATCGCTAATCGGAAGGCCAATGGTTACCAGTCTATCCATACGACTGTTTATGGGCCAAAAGGGCCGATTGAATTCCAGATTCGGACCAAGGAAATGCACGAGGTGGCTGAGTACGGGGTAGCAGCTCACTGGGCTTATAAGAAAGGCATTAAAGGGCAGGTCAACAGCAAGGAATCTGCTATTGGAATGAACTGGATCAAGGAGATGATGGAGCTCCAAGACCAGGCTGATGATGCAAAGGAATTTGTGGACTCTGTTAAAGAAAACTATCTGGCGGAGGAGATTTACGTCTTTACTCCTGATGGTGCGGTTCGCTCCCTACCAAAAGATTCAGGACCGATTGACTTTGCCTATGAGATCCATACCAAAGTCGGTGAAAAAGCGACTGGTGCCAAGGTCAATGGCCGTATGGTTCCACTGACAACCAAGCTCAAGACAGGGGATCAGGTTGAAATTATCACCAATCCCAACTCCTTTGGTCCGAGTCGTGACTGGCTCAACATGGTCAAGACCAGCAAGGCGCGCAACAAGATTCGTCAGTTCTTTAAAAATCAAGACAAGGAATTATCCGTTAACAAGGGCCGTGAAATGTTGATGGCCCAATTCCAAGAAAACGGCTATGTAGCCAATAAATTCATGGACAAGCGTCACATGGACGAGGTTCTTCAAAAGACCAGCTACAAGACAGAGGAAGCCCTCTATGCAGCCATTGGTTTTGGAGAAATTGGCGCTATTACCGTCTTTAACCGTTTGACTGAAAAGGAACGCCGCGAGGAAGAACGTGCCAAGGCCAAGGCGGAAGCAGAAGAGCTTGTCAAAGGTGGCGAAGTTAAGGTTGAAAATAAAGAAACCCTCAAGGTCAAGCATGAGGGTGGTGTGGTCATTGAAGGGGCTTCAGGTCTCCTAGTTCGGATTGCTAAGTGTTGCAATCCAGTGCCAGGTGACGACATTGTCGGCTACATTACTAAGGGACGCGGTGTAGCTATTCACCGTGTGGATTGTATGAATCTCCGTGCCCAAGAAAACTATGAGCAACGTCTCCTTGATGTGGAATGGGAAGATCAATTCTCAAGCAAGGAATACACTGCCCACATCGATATCTATGGTCTCAACCGTACAGGACTCTTAAATGATGTTCTGCAAGTTCTCTCCAACACGACAAAGAATATCTCAACCGTTAATGCTCAACCAACCAAGGATATGAAATTTGCTAATATCCATGTCTCATTTGGTATTTCCAACCTCTCTACACTGACCACAGTCGTGGATAAGATTAAGAGTGTGCCAGAGGTTTACTCTGTTAAACGGACTAATGGCTAATTGTCCTAGCTCTTACTAGAAAGGCTATTATGAAAATCATTATCCAACGGGTTAAAAAAGCTCAAGTCAGTATCGAAGGTCAGGTTCATGGAAAGATCAATCAGGGACTCTTATTGCTGGTCGGTGTTGGTCCAGAGGACCAAGAGGAAGATTTGGACTATGCTGTGAGAAAGCTCGTCAACATGCGGATTTTTTCAGACGCAGAAGGCAAGATGAATCTGTCTGTTAAGGATATTGGGGGCGAAATCCTTTCGATTTCTCAGTTTACCCTTTTTGCAGATACTAAGAAGGGCAATCGTCCCGCCTTTACAGGTGCAGCCAAGCCGGATATAGCAACTGCCTTCTATGAGTTTTTCAATCAAAAGCTAGCTCAGGAAGTACCTGTTCAGACAGGCATCTTTGGAGCGGATATGCAGGTGGAGCTGGTAAATGATGGGCCAGTTACCATCATTCTTGATACTAAAAATAGATAAGAAAACCAAGCCCAGTTGGCTTGGTTTTTGTTTATAGACACTCCCAGAAGGCGATGTGTTTGTTGTAAAAGTCGGGATAGTTTTCTCTTAGGTGGCTAGCCGTCATATAATATAAAGTAGAATGACAGGAAGTAAAGACTGGAGTAAGAGAGTAGAAATATTGAGGGTCAGTGATGGCTAAAAAGACAAATAATAGAAAATCGCTGATGAGCACTCCTAAATAGTAGAAGCGAATTTTTTTGTTCATCTGAGGATAAATCTCAGAGAACTGTTTTTTGAGTCGATTGACCAAGCGAAATAGCAGTAGTCCTTGAGCAAGGATGAAAATGAAGCAAAAAATCAGGCCTCTCTCCAAAGAAAGTTCGTATCGGGGTCTGAAAGTTACCAACAGTAGCAAATCGCTGACTACAATGGCTGCAAAATGGATTCTAAAGAGCTTTTTCATAGGAAGACCTCCCTCTTTTATCTAGCTTCATTCTACATCAAACGAATGGAACTTACAACTAAAATAATAAAAAATCCCTGAAAGGAATTTCTTTCAAGGATAAGGGCTTAGTTGATTTTTTCGACATAGAGTTGTTTGGCGATATCCATACTAACTTGGAGGTCTTCGTCTTTGTTGACCAGAGTAAAGCTATTGGAAAAGCCATCAAACTGCTTGACTTGGAGTTGGTCACCGATATGAATTGCGTGCTTTTCTAGATATTTGAGTAGTTCAAAACTATCATGAACGCGTGTCAGGAGATAGGTTCCAGCTTCCTGGACGGCCGCTAGTGGCAGGTTATTGATTTCAACCAAGAGTTCTCCCTCAGCTGGTATGGTTCCACCGTGGGGGCAGGTTTGAGGGAAACCAAGCAGTTTATCCAGTCTCTTTACAAATAGGTCAGAGACAGTGTGCTCTAGGACCTCAGCTTCTTCGTGGATTTGATCGCTAGTATAGTCTAGATGGTGAACTAGAAAGACTTCAATCAAACGGTGTTTACGATAGAGCTCAGAGACCAGTTTGAGGCCAATATCTGTCAATAGATAGCCGTTCTCCTTATCCTTGAGGATGAGATTTTCACTTTTCATGCGTTTGATCATCTCTGTTACAGCAGGCGGAGAGACCTGCATACGGGCAGCAATTTCTTTGTTGGTGATTTTTTGCATGTCCGTACCGATTTCATAAATACATTTTAAATAATCTTCTTTATTTGGAGTCATTCGTTTCCTCTTGTATATTCTCTCCATCTAGTATACCAAAAAAAGCTAGATTTCTCTAGCTTTCTGTCATAATGCTTGTGATTTTAGTCTAGTTCTTTAACTGCAGCAATAGCAGCTTCAAAGTTTGGCTCCGTGTTGATATTGTCAACGTATTCTACATAACGGATGACATTGTCAGTATCGAGAACAAAGACGGCACGTGCAAGGAGATGCCATTCGTTGATCAAGAGGGCATAATCGCGCCCGAAAGAATGGTCAAAGTAGTCTGAAAGCATGATGGCATTGTCAAGACCTTCAGCCCCACACCAGCGTCCTTGGGCAAATGGTAGGTCCATAGAAACAGTAAGAACGACAGTATTGTCAAGGTTGGCAAGTTCCTGGTTGAATCGACGTGTTTGCGTTGAACAGATACCAGTATCGATAGAAGGGACAACACTCAAGACTTTTTTCTTTCCATCAAAGTCAGCTAGCGTTTTTTTAGAGAGATCGGTTGTAGTGAGAGAAAAGTCAAGTGCCTTGTCTCCGACTTGCAGTTGTTTACCTGTAAAAGTTACAGGATTTCCGAGAAAAGTGGTCATGAAACTACTCCATTCTTTTTTCTTTTATTTTACCGAGAATTGTCAGATTTTTCCAATGATTTGACCGGAAATTGAAAAAACGCCAATTCGGTGAGAATGACGTTTTTAATGGATTATTTTGACAAACCTTCAGCAATCTTGTCAAGGTTGTATTTCATCATGCTGTAGTAGCTGTCGCCATCTTTACCTTCTTCAGCGATTGAGTCAGTAAAGATTTGTGCGTAAATTGGAATATTTGTGTCTTGTGAAACAGTCTTCATTGGACGGTCATCGACACTTGATTCAACAAAGAGTGATGGAACTTTTGTTTGGCGAAGTTTTTCAACCAAGGTCTTGATTTGTTCCGGTGTTCCTTCTTCTTCTGTGTTGATTTCCCAGATGTAGGCACTTGGAACTCCGTAAGCTTTAGAGAAGTATTTGAAGCATCCTTCGCTGGTTACGATGAGTTTCTTTTCAGCAGGGATATTGTTAAATTTCTCTTTGGCTTCCTTGTCTAGTTTGTCTAGTTTTTCAGTATAGTCTTTGAGATTTTTTTCGTAGAATTCCTTGTTGCTAGGATCTTTTGCAATCAACTGTTTAGCGATATTTTTAGCATAAATTATCCCATTTTCAAGGTTTAGCCAAGCGTGTGGGTCTTCTTTGCCTTTCTCGTTTTGACCTTCAAGGTAGATGATGTCTACACCGTCGCTAACTGCATAGTAGTCTTTGTTTTCAGTTTTCTTGGCATTTTCGACCAATTTGGTAAACCAAGCATTGCCACCTGTTTCAAGGTTGATACCGTTATAGAAAATGAGGTCAGCCTCAGAAGTTTTCTTTACGTCTTCAGGAAGTGGTTCGTATTCGTGTGGGTCTTGACCAACAGGAACGATACTGTGAAGATCAATCTTGTCACCAGCGATATTTTTGGTAATATCAGCGATAATTGAGTTTGTAGCAACAACTTTTAGTTTTTGACCAGAAGTAGCATCTTTTTTTCCGCTAGCACATGCTACAAGTGCAATGACGGAAAGAAAGAGTACAAGCAATGTACCTAATTTTTTCATTAGATTCCTCCAGAAAGGGTCTCCCCTTATTTATTGATTTTTTTATGTTTCAGTTTCAAATATCGTTGCTTTGGAGAGATAAAGAAACTGATTAAGAAGAAGCTGGCGGATGTGAGCACGATGCTGGATCCTGCTGCGAGGTTGAAGCTATAGCCGATAAAGAGTCCCAAAACAGAAGCGGTTGCCCCTAGGGTTGATGAAAGAAAAATCATGCTCTTTAGGCTATTCGCATAAAGGTAAGCCGTCGCAGCTGGGGTGATCAACATGGCCACGATAAGAATAGTTCCAACACTTTGCATGGCAGTGACTGACACAAGGGTCAAGAGCACCATGAGCAGATAGTGGTAGAAATTGACGGGCATTCCCATGGCTTTAGCCAGGAGTTCGTCAAAGGATGTAATCAATAGTTGTTTAAAGAAAATCCCGATAATCAAGAGAATCAATGCACCCACACCAATGGTGATCCACATGTCCGTATCTTGGACAGCGAGGATATTCCCAAAAAGGATATGGAAGAGGTCTGTCGAACTCTTGGCAACACTAATCAAGATGACACCTAGGGCTAAGAAAGATGAAAAGGTAATACCAATGGCAGTGTCACTCTTGATGATAGAGTTTCCCTTGATGTAGGTAATGATGATGGAGGCCATCAAGCCAAAGATAATGGCTCCAATAAAGAAATCAATTCCCAGGATAAAGGAAAGGGCTACGCCGGGCAAAACTGCGTGAGAGATGGCATCTCCCATGAGAGACATCCCACGTAGGATGATAAAACATCCCACAGCTCCAGCAACAACTCCGATGACAATAGCTGTGATCAAGGCGTTTTGTAGGAAATGGAAATGTTGCAATCCATCGATAAATTCTGCTATCATAGGTCACCTCCATTGAAAAAGAGTTTGCTACCGTAGGCCTTCTTAAGATTGGCTTCGGTAAAGGTTTCTTTAGTCGGACCAAGGTCTATTAACTCTCGATTGAGAAGCAAAACTTGATCGAAATAATGGGGGACTTTGCTGAGGTCATGATGGACGATGAGAACTGTTTTCCCAGCTTTTTTAAGGTCTCTCAGCGTATTCATGATAATCTCTTCACTAACCGAGTCAATCCCGACAAATGGCTCATCTAGAAAGATGTAGTCAGCTTCCTGCACTAAGCAACGGGCAATCAACACACGTTGAAATTGTCCGCCTGAGAGCTGGCTGATTTGGCGATCAGCATAGTCTGAGAGCCCAACGATTTCAAGTGCATCCGCCACTTTTTTCCAGTGGCTGGCCTTTAAGGTGTGAAAGAGCGGGATAGATGGATAGAGTCCCAGTGAGACACATTCCTTGACCTTGATAGGGAAATTGTAGTCGATATGGATTTTTTGCTCGACATAGGCAACCCGATGCAAAGATTTCTTGACTTCTTTGTCATCGAGAAAGGCCTGACCTTCATGTGGGATAATTCCCAACATACTTTTTAATAAGGTTGATTTTCCAGCACCGTTTGGACCAATAATTCCGGTAATAGTTGGTCCGTGGAGCACTAGTGAAATATCCTTTAGTGCCAACGTCTCTTTGTAGGAGACACTGAGGTTTTCGATACGTATCATACAGTTGTTTTCCTCCTATCTTTTAATATACATTAAAAAAAAAATTAAGTCAAGTTAATTTTTGAAAAATTTAAAATAATAACTGAAAAATGAAGAAAAAAGAGAGACCATTTTTAATTGCATTCCCAAGTGTTTTTTGCTAAGCTAAGAATAAGTGAAAAATGAAAGCGAGAACAAGATGACACGTTATCAAGACGATTTTTATGATGCAATCAATGGCGAATGGGAAAAGACAGCTGTCATTCCAGCTGATAAATCTCGAACAGGTGGCTTTATTGACCTTGATGAGGAAATTGAAGAGTTGATGCTGGCGACTACGGACAAATGGTTGGAAGGCGAAGATGTTCCAGAGGACGCTATCCTCGCAAACTTTGTCAAATACCACGCAATGGTGAGAGATTTCGATAAGCGAGAAGCAGATGGAATTGAGCCAGTTCTTCCTTTATTGAAGGAATACCAGGATTTAGAAAGTTTTGCGGATTTCGCAAGTAAACTAGCAGCATTTGAATTAGCTGGTAAGCCAAACTTCCTTCCATTTGGAGTATCACCAGACTTTATGGATGCCAGAACCAATGTTCTCTGGGCAAGTGCACCAGGGACGATTTTACCAGATACAACTTATTACGCCGAAGACCATCCTCAGCGTGAGGAACTCTTGACTCTTTGGAAGGAAAGTACTACGAATCTACTCAAAGCCTATGATTTTTCAGATGAGGAAATCGCAGACTTACTAGAGAAACGATTGGAATTGGACCGTCGCATTGCGGCTGTGGTGCTCTCTAACGAAGAAAGTTCAGAATATGCCAAACTCTACCATCCATACGCTTATGAAGATTTCAAGAAATTTGCTCCTGCCCTATCTTTGGATGATTTCTTCCAAGCAGTGATTGGACAGACTCCAGACAAGGTTATCGTAGATGAGGAACGTTTCTGGCAAGCAGCAGAGCAATTCTATAGTGAAGAAGCATGGCCTTTGCTTAAGGCGACTTTGATTTTGGGCGTAGTCAATCTTTCAACCAGCTATCTAACTGACGAGATTCGTGTTTTGTCAGGTGCCTACGGACGTGCCCTTTCAGGTGTGCCAGAAGCTCAGGACAAGGTCAAGGCAGCCTATCACTTGGCCCAAGGACCTTTCAAGCAAGCTCTTGGTCTCTGGTATGCGCATGAAAAATTCTCTCCAGAAGCAAAGGCAGACGTAGAGAAAAAAGTAGCGACTATGATTGACGTTTATAAGGAACGCTTGGCTAAGAACGACTGGCTCACGCCTGAAACACGTGATAAGGCCATTGTCAAACTCAATGTCATCAAGCCTTATATCGGTTATCCAGAGGAATTGCCAGAACGCTACAAGGATAAGGTAGTGGACGAAACTGCCAGTCTCTTTGAGAATGCCTTAGCCTTTGCGCGTGTGGAAATCAAGCATAGCTGGAGCAAGTGGAACCAACCGGTTGACTACAAGGAGTGGGGCATGCCTGCTCACATGGTTAATGCCTACTACAATCCTCAGAAGAACTTGATTGTCTTCCCAGCGGCCATTTTACAGGCTCCATTCTATGACTTGCATCAGTCGTCTTCTGCCAACTACGGTGGTATTGGTGCTGTTATTGCCCATGAAATCTCTCATGCCTTTGACACAAATGGTGCGTCCTTTGATGAAAATGGTAGCCTCAAGGATTGGTGGACAGAGAGTGACTATACTGCTTTCAAAGAAAAAACACAAAAAGTTATCGACCAGTTTGATGGTCAAGAATCCTACGGCGCAAGGATAAACGGCAAATTAACCGTATCCGAAAACGTTGCTGACTTGGGAGGAATTGCTGCAGCCCTTGAAGCTGCTAAGAGAGAACCAGACTTCTCAGCTGAAGAATTCTTCCACAACTTTGCTCGTATCTGGCGCATGAAAGGCCGTCCTGAGTTGATGAAACTCATGGCCAGTGTCGATGTGCACGCGCCTGCCAAACTCCGTGTCAATGTGCAAGTACCTAACTTCGATGACTTCTTTACAACCTATGATGTCAAAGAAGGCGACGGCATGTGGCGTTCACCAGAGGATCGTGTGATTATTTGGTAAAGTAAGTCCTTAATCAAGTATCATCTTGGGATTAATGATTCATTTTTGAAGTTTATCCATCTGAAAATTCAATGCTATCGAGGTTAACATGAAGAAATTTTTAATGACGCTTTCAGCTATTCTTTCGATTTCAGTTTTAGCATCTTGTGGTCTCAATAAAAATAGGAACAATACAGAACCTTCACCCGCACTATCATCTGTCTCCAAAGACGATAAGACTAGTGTATCAACAGAAGCAAAGGCTGAAAATACTAGTGACTCGTCAACCAAGGAATCACAATCGACTGCTGAAAATAAGAAAGTAACTGGACAAGATTTATATAAAGAAGTTATTGAACGCTATAATCACTTTACAGACCTTTTAAAACAAGGTAATAGAGAAGATTTATACAAGGAAAATAAACAAGATAAGATTACTTCAGAAGAATATGGCCTAGTTTTCTCTCGAATGGATTATCATAATGCACCCGATTGGAAATACGCAATTGTTGATTTGAATAAGGATGATCAAGACGAGTTGCTTATTGGCGATGAAAAATTTGTTTCAGCCATTTATTATTTGGAAAATCAAAAACCTAGCTTACTTCACACAGCATATATAGCTTCTGCAGGTGGTTTTCGCTCAGGATTTGATATTTATGAAAATGGTCAAGTCTCTTATGCAGACTGGCAGTCAACTCGTCCAGAAATGAATCTGGCTCTATATTCGTTTGATAAAAATGGAGTGCAGAAGATTAAAGAAGCAACTATTCAAATCGGTGGCAATGAAAAAGCAGAGCAAGTTTTAGATATCTCTTCTGAAAAGCTTAATTTATCAAATATTGACTGGAAAGAATTGAATCCGGCTAATTAGTTTTGAATTACTTTTCTAGTCAATATTGATTCTTCTGAGCAAATATTAACATAAAAATAGAAGCTACACAAAAACCAAGGATGTTATCCTTGGTTTTTTGCTTGTTAGAAAAAGGGATTAAAGGTCTTTTCGTGAGCGATAGTCGTAGCTGGACCATGCCCAGGGTAGACATCGTAGTTAGGAAGAGTAAAGAGTTGCGTCTGAATGCTATGGAGAAGTTGTTCCGTGCTACCGGTAGGAAGGTCTGTCCGTCCGATGGTTTCTCGGAATAGAGCATCTCCCGTCAAGACTAGATGAGCATCAGGAAAGACCAGGGAAACACCGCCAATAGAGTGCCCTGGAGTCGGTAGAACTGTAAAACGAAATTCCTCAAGCTGGTATTCCTCATGAAAGGCAAAGGTGTGTTCTGCAGGTTTTGCGACCACATCTGCCATATCATCGTGACGAGGGAGACCAGAGAGATTATCGACTGGAGTATAAAGCCAAGATGCTTCACTCTCTGCTACATAAACTGGGGGATTTCCAAAAGTCTCACGAACCAAGTCTAGACTCATAATATGGTCGTAGTGGGTGTGGGTCAGGAGAATCGCGCAGACTGGTTTGTTGATTTTTTCGATAGTCATGCGAATGGCTTCCCAATGGCTACCTGGGTCAACCACAATCAGGTGTTGGTCCCCTTCTAGATAATAAGTGTTTTCATAAGCAACGGGATTCACGGTTTTATGGATTTTCATACTGGCTCCAATCTCAAAGAATGTACTAAACTAAGTATAGCACAGAAGAGGGAAATAAAGTGAAAAGAAAGTCCCTCTTTTGTGTTAGAGGGACAATGATCTTATTTAAACTTGAAACCTTCGTAAATGAGTTCTGCTTTGGGATTCTTTTTCTTAATTTGCTTGGCAAGGGCCTTCATCATAGGAAGAGGTCCACACATATAGACTGTAGTCTGGTCAGGGATTTCTTCTTGATCCAAAGTCAGGTATCCTTTTTCATTGCTATCGACTAGCTGCAGGTCAAAGTTAGCATTTTGACGGGCGTAGTCACGAAGTAGATCTAGGTAGACAGCATTTTCCTCTCCACGGAAACTATAGTAGAAACGAACGTTCCTGTCTAGGATAGGATGCTCCCGGATATAAGAGATGAAAGGTGTCATTCCAATTCCACCTGCGATCCAGATTTGCTGCTTTGGACCATGTTCCATAGTCATATGTCCATAGGCGCGATCAACTGCAACCTTGCTACCAACTTGAAGATTGTCATAGATATTCTTGGTGTGGTCACCAGAGTTTTTTATCGTAAAATAAAGAGTTCGTCCTTGCCCTCCTGAGATGGAGAAAGGGTGTGGGGCAGTCTCAAAACCTTTTTGGAAAATTTTTAGAAAGGCAAATTGTCCATATTCGTAGGTGAAAGGATGACTGAGCTCTATTTCAATTTCAGTCGTATCGTGGTTGAGGCGTTTGATTCCTACGATTTTTCCAAGATAGGTGAAACCGACCTTTTGATAAAGGAAAATAATATAAAATCCTGCAAGCAAGCCTAAAATAGCATAGATTCCAAAGATAAGACCTAGGAAACTAAAGGAGAGGAGACGATTTCCCATGATCATCAAAACATGAAAAAGGCCAAAGATATAGGCTAGATAAACCAATCGATGAATCCATCTCCAAGCTTCATACTGGATGTATTGTCCCAGATAGGCAACCAGAACAATGCTGATAAAGATATAGATAGCGATATTTCCAAACTGGGCAGCCAAATGCGAACCCCAGAGACCACCCATGCTAAAGTTGTGTAGGGTTAGTAGGAGAATGGATAGAAAAGCAGTGAATTTATGAGCAAGATACATCTTTTCAAGTCCGTTAAACCAAGCCTCAAGCAGGGGTAAACGGCTAGCTAGTATAAAAGTAAGTGAGAGGGTAGTGAGAGCTAAACCAGGGATTAGAAACTGACTAGCACCTGAACTGAGCCAAGCTAGAATAGTCAGAAGCATACTAAGTCCGATAAATAAAATACCTTTTAATGATTTCATAGTAGAATTCCTTTCATGGATTTATCTTATATTAGATGTAATAAGATTTGTTACATTTTAACAAAAAATGAATCTGTCGTCAAGGTTTAGGTTCTAGGCCTCTAAGTCAAATATTCATGATAATCTATAAATAATGGCTAAGAAATATACTGTTAAATTTGTGCACTTCTTATAGAAAATTTTTTGTTATAACAATGTAAGGCTTGGGAAAATTTAACTTCTACAAGACTCTAAAAAATAAATTGATACATTAAAGTATATTTTATTTAATTATAAGATAAATGGTTACAGGAATTTACACGCTGTAAACCCACATGAATATTGGTTTTTTAAAGTATTTGCCATTAAATTATTTTTGTATTTTTCTAAAATAAAATTATAAAAGTTGTTGAAAAAGATAGGAAAAAGTGTTAGTATGAATATGCATATTGAATACGAGGATATAATCCTTTTAGAATAATGAAATTTAAGGACCATTTTTTGAGTAGGGAAGAAATTTCGTTTTTTCTATATTTCAATATCGATATAATAAAAATAGGAAGGTTGTGTATCTTATGAAGAGTAAGCAACAGGGGTTTAGAACGGAGAAATACATTCGATATGGGATTCGAAAGTATAGTTTTGGAGCGGCCTCGGTGGCAATTGCGACCGGTTTGATGATGTTCCTAGGTAATGGTGCGGTATCGGCAGCGGAAGTACAAGGTGCAGATGCAACAGTGGCAACGACAACACCAGTAGCAACAAAGGAGTCGGAGTCAACTATAACGGCGGAGAAATCTGAAGCTAAGGCGTCAGAAAAAGTAGTAGAGACTAAAAAAGTTGATAAGACTGCTCTGACTAAAAAAGTAGTTGAGTTAGAAGCGAAGATTGCATCTGCAAAGAAAGCTGATGCAACAGCGATAGCTACTGCAAATGAAGTATTGACTGCGGCAAAGGCAGTTCTTGCAAACGAAACTGCAAAACAGGCTGATATCGATGCAGAGCATGCTAAAGTTGAAGCTTTGATTACAGTTGTAGTTGAGTCAGACGAAGCTGGGAAACAAGTTGAGAAAACAGCAGCAACTACAGCAGTCAAACCAGTGGCGACCACTGCTACAGAAAAAGCAGAAAAAGTAGAAGAAACAAAAGAAACTGTCGAACCAGTCCAAGAAGCTAAAAAAGTCTTAGAACAAGTTACCTCTGAAGCTGAGGTAACCAATGTTTTAGCAACTGAAGCAGTCCGGAAAAATAACCTTGAGGCTGAAAACAAAGCGGCAATTGAGGCAGCGATAGCTAATAATAAAGAAGTTATTGCGGAAGCTAAAAAAGTGTTAGTTACGGATAGCGTTACAGCTAAACAAATCAATGATCAATTGTCACGCTTAAATGATTCCATTATTGCTGTCTACAATGATTTGAAGAAAGCAGGAATCGGAAAAGATGGAAACTTTGGAGTCGCTTTGGCTGCTCAAGATTTCTATGCTGAAGAGGGTTCTAACACAACTCATGCATCGGAAACAAACGCTGCAAATCATACTGGTAAAGATACCTATACAATTCCAGTACAAGAAATTAAATTAATTACGGGTACTGATGCTACAGGGTTAGAGATAGAAGTCTATTCTAATCAGCGGACTGGTGAAGATACCAATGCTGGAAATGGGATGCATACAGAACAGGGTGGAAAAACTGGTCATAACAACAAAGGACGTGTAGACTATCCATTAACCCCTGATGCCGCTAAAAAATTAGCAGAAGAAGCCCCTCTTTGGAGAAACAAACTCCGTGCGGATGGGTCAAGAATTTCAAACGCTGCGACGTCAATATACTCTGCTAACGGTGGTTATGAATACCTAGCTACAGAAATTTATGGCTATGGGTATGAACAAGGAGTTGACAGAGTTTATATTAAAGGTTTGAAAGATCGTATTGCAGTTACAGAAAAAGCTAAGCAAGCTGGTTGGAGTCTTACCTCTGTAACACCAACTAACCTTGTACCAGGTGTTGCTTATGATGAGGCGACAGATACCATTCAAGGTAAAGTAATTGCTGGTATTGAAAATGGAGTGTATGACTTACGATTCAATATTACTGCAACGAATACAGATGGGCGGACTGTCACCTTCCAAATTCAGAATCTACGTGCTGGTTGGGTAGGTTGGCAAGATAGCACACCTCCTATAATTCAGTCAGATTCAGCTCGTTATGATAGAACTGTTGGTGATGATGCGAATATCAATCTTCGTTTTCATGATTCTTCGGGAGCTAGTGCGATACCTGGCAATTCAGCAGGAAACTATGACTATACAACTGCTGAAGGTAAAGTAGTTAAAGTTCGTCAAAATTCTTCTAAAGCAGTCACAGGTGTCTCAGGCTACAACACTATAGGAGCAGAATTAGATGATTCTAAAGTGTTGATTCCTGGCACCAACTATACTGTAACAAACAGTACTGCTGAAGAGCAAAAAGCTGCTGGAACCAACATGGGTAATGCTGTCATTGGAGGTAAGGTGACAGAGGCAGGTATCTATACCGTTTCAGTATTTGCTAAAGATTATGATAAATTATCTAATAATACGACATGGAATCAGTCAGGTCAAGAGGCGCACGGTTCTATTACTGTAGTTGTTAAGCCTAAAGTTGAAGTTCAAAACGTTGAAACCTATTCAACAACAGTTCCTGTTAAAATCTCGAAAGGTGCTACAAGTGCTAAGGTTACAATGCCAGATGGAACTGTAACAAACTTGAAAGCCGTTAATGGTAAATGGCTTGTAGATAGTGGTTCAACCAATACAGCTGTTACTGAGAATCAAGAACTAGGTGCTGTAGATTCAAATACCGTCTTTAATATTCCAGTCACGTCAGAAGCAACTGCAAAAGTTGGTGTTGATAATATCAAAGTAGAAGCATCAGCTGAAAATGTTAAGGGAACTTTCTTACGTGAGCGAGTTGAATTGAATGGAACTGATGGGCAAAAACACACTGCAGTTTTAAATAGTACATCTGGTCACTGGGAGCTTCCTGCTGACTATGCCGAAGTGAAAACAGCAAATGGAGATGGGACTACAACTTGGACGAAACGCCAAGTATACACTGAAACGAAACTAGATGGCGGTATGAAATTCTTCATTTACGAATATACTCGTCAACTTGATAAAGATGGAAATGTAACAAGTGTAACTACTCCTGATCGTCCAATGACGGAATATGTTTCTCAAAATACTAACCAAGCTGGCGATGGTATGTCAGTAACTATTACTTTTGACAAACATTCAAACACATGGACATCATCAGATGGAACAGAAGTTACTGCTAAAAAGTTGGGTGATGATTCATGGGAAGTTCATACTAAATCAGGTTTTGGTGGAATCATTAGAGGAACAATCGCAACTAACTCAGATGTTGCGACTGTTGTCAATACGAAACCAACTGCAAGCTCACAAGATTATACTTCTACTAAAGGAACTGCGGTAGATCTCCGTAATGAAGCAAAAGCTGCAGTGACAATTTCTGATGCAGAAGATACTAAGTACGGAAAAACAACTTACATTACTCGTATTACAGTAACATCTCCTTCAGGAGTTCAGAAGGTTTATGACACTAAACAAGATGCAAACAACTATAATCTTGCTAGTGGTTATACACTGAGTGAAGTGGGAGTCTATACAGTAACTGTTGAAGTTATTGATAGTAATGGCAATTACACAACAGATGCTACAATAGGTGGAACTGAATCTGGTGTGGATCATGGGGCTGGCTCATCAACCGCTACAACAACTTACCACATCACAGTAACAGACACGATTGAAGGTCATAATGTAACATCCACAGATGTTCAAGGAGCGACTCAAACAGGTACTCCAACCTTTACATCTGTTGGTGATGGCTCACCTGTGGCACCAAGTGCTACTTCACCTGCTAAGTTGGTAGATCCTACCACTGGTAAGTTAGTTGACCAAGTAACAATTGATGGTCAAGGAACATACACAATTAATAATGAAACTGGTGTTGTGACATTTGTTCCGTTGAAAACATTCACAGGTACAGCAGCCCCAGTGACTGTATCATTAACAGCAACTCTTGGTCAAGATAAAGATGGAAGACCTATTACCGCTACAGCGACAGCAACTTATACTCCAACTGTTACACCAGTTACTCCAACAGCAACTCCTGCAGAATCAACTGGCATCCAAGGCGCTACTCAAACAGGAACGGTAGCATTCAAAGAAGGACACTCTGTTGCTCCAATCAAGCCGAACTCAGCTGTTCTTCTTGATAAGAATGGTACTCCGGTAGCACCTGGAGCTTCAGTAGATGCTTTGGATGAGAATGGTAACAAAGTAGGGGAATATACAATTGACCCAACTTCAAATACTGTAACATTCAGTCCAACCGATAAGACTTACAAAGGTAAAGTCCAACCTGCAACAGTTCAGGCTGAAGATGAGAATGGTACAAAAGTTAAGACAACTTATACTCCACATATTGTAGGTGTTACTCCAACAGCAGAACCTGCTAAGTCAGTTGATGTCCAAGGAGCAACTCAAGAAAGTACAGTAACATTCAATGGTGGTACGACTACACTGGATGGTAAACAGGTGACTGTAGATATTGACCCAGCTACTTTCACTCTTTTAGATGAAACCGGAACTCCAGCAACATCTGTTCCAGCTAAAGACCCTAGTGGAAATGTTATTGGTACATATACTCTGAAAACAGTTGGTGGACAAGCCGTTGCAGTCTTTACCCCAACTGATAAGACTTATAGTGGTGAAGTTCAACCTGTGCGTGTACAGGCTAAAGATAAAAATGGTATTTCGGTTGAAACAACTTACACACCATTGATTACGCCAGTTACACCAACAGCAACTCCAGCAACTTCTGAAAATATTCAAGGAGCAACACAAACAGGCACTCCTACATTTGTTCAAGGTGATGCAATTGCACCAATTAAACAAGGTTCAGTAAAACTTCTTGATAAAGAAGGAAATGAAGTTCCTGCAGGTCAGACAACTCCAGCTTATGCTGAAGATGGGACTACTGAAATTGGTACATTCTCTATTGATCCAACAACTGGAAAGGTAACCTTTAGTCCAACGGATAAATTGTATTCTGGTAAGGTTACTCCAGCAACTGTGCAAGCAGAAGATGAAAATGGAACTAAAGTGACGACAACTTACACGCCACAAATTATCCCAGTAAATCCTATTGGAGTTCCTGCGACTTCTGAAGATGTTCAAGGTGCAACTCAAACAGGAAAACCAGAATTCCAAGGTGGAACTGCAGTTGTCAATGGAAAAGAAGTTACTGTTGAGATGAATGACACTGTTCCAGCTAAATTGATTGATTCTAAAACTGGAAATGTTGTGGATTCTATCACTATTCCGGGTGAAGGTACTTATACTGTAGCACCGGACGGAACAGTAACCTTTGTTCCTGAAAAAACCTTTACAGGTCAAGCATCAGGCGTTGAAGTTTTACGTGAAGACAAGAATGGAACCCCCGTTACAGCAAGCTACACTCCAGTTGTTAAGGCAGCAATTCCAACAGCTACTGATGCTGTTACAGAAGACATTCAAGGTGCAACTCAAAAAGGAGTGCCTACATTCCTAGGTGGTAGGGTTACTGTTAATGGAGTGGAAAAAATTGTTCCTATTGATGAAACCAAGGGTCTTGAACTTATTGATCCAAAAACAGGAAAACCAACAGATCAACCAATTGTCATTCCAGGCGAAGGAACTTATACTGTAAATAATGGTATGGTAGAATTTAAGCCAGAACCACAATTTACCGGAAAAGGAACAGGTGTAGAAGTTCAACGTGTAGATGAGAATGGAACTCCTGTAAAAGCTAAATACACTCCAGTTGTTAAACCAGCAACTCCAACAAGTTCGGATGTTATTACAACAGATGTTCAGGGTGCAACTCAATCAGGAACACCAACATTTGAAGGTGGAAAAGTCAAAGTTAATGGTATTGAGAAAACTGTTGAAATTGATGAAACAGTCAAACCAACGTTTGATGATGGTACAAAAGAGAAGACAATTCCAGGTGAAGGTACATATACTATTGATGAAACTGGAAAAGTAACCTTTACTCCCGAGAAGACATTTACAGGTCAAGCAACAGGTGTGACTGTTAAGCGTGTTGATAAGAATGGAACCCCAATTACAGCTAAGTATACCCCAGTTGTTATCCCAGTTACACCTACTTCAAAAGATTCTGAATCAGAAGGTCCGAAAGGACAACCTCAATCAGGAACACCAACATTTGAAGGCGGAAAAGTAACAATCAATGGTAAAGAAATTCCGGTGGAAATTGATGAAACAGTTAAGCCGACCTTTGACGATGGTACAACAGAGAAGAAGGTACCAGGTGAGGGTACATATACTATTGATGAAGCTGGAAAAGTTACTTTCACACCAGAGCCAGAATTTGTAGGTCGAGCAACTGGAGTAACAGTTAAACGTGTTGATAAGAATGGAACCCCAATTACAGCTAAATACATCCCTACTGTACGTCCGAATACTTCATTTGTTGATACTAAAGGAAATATCCTAGCACCAAGTGAAGATGGTTCGCAACCTAAGAAAGATATCCCAGGATACCGCTTCGTAGAGACTAAGAAACTTCCAAATGGCGACACAGAACATGTCTACGAAAAAGTTAAGACCAGTCATAAGGATAAGGAAGGCAATGA